>JANXYS010000140.1 GCA_025355935.1 Chitinophagales bacterium
ATCTGGCTACTTTCCTCATCCCGGCCGATAAGTTTATAATTGTTTCCCCCGAATACAATGGGTCGTACCCCGGAGTGTTAAAAATGATGATAGACAGCACACAAGTCTCTAAGGTTTGGTGGCATAAAAAAGTACTTCTGACGGGAGTTTCGACTGGTCGGGCCGGAAATTTAAGAGGAATGGAACATTTAACTGGCAGCCTGCTCCACATGAAGATGCTTGTTCATCCCAACAGGTTGCCCATAAGCCTGGTAGATAAATTAATGGATCAGGATAACCAGTTTATCGATACCGGGGCATTGAAGGCTATCGATTATCAATTAAATGAATTTTTAAGCTTTTAGAATTTTTTCTCATGCGTACACCCGTTGGCGTTATCATTTTCATTTCAGTTATGCTATTGCTCGATACTTATGTATTCCAGGCGATTAAAGCAGTAAGCCAGGGCGCATCTCCCCGAACTCGTATCGTAGTTTATAGTGTTTACTGGGCGCTTACTGCCGTTGCTATACTGGGTTTCTTATTTTTTGTTTATACTGATCAAAGTTTCCTGGGAAAAAAATTTAGAACATTCCTGTTTGCAACAGTTATGGGGTTGTTTTTTGCCAAGCTCATTGCGGTGGTCTTTTTTATTATGGATGATCTTCGGCGGGGCATTCAATGGTTAGCCGGCAAAGTTCTGTTTCGCGACACTGAAGCGGATACTATGGCCGACGGAGGCATCACCAGGTCAGTGTTCCTCAGCTGGCTTGGCCTGGCGGCAGGTTCTACATTATTTGGAAGTTTGCTTTACGGGTTTTCAAATAAGTACAATTATGATGTTCGCCGGGTGCAGCTCTCGTTTAATAATCTGCCTTCTGCATTTAAGGGCTTCAAAATACTTCACATTAGTGACATCCATAGTGGAAGCTTCCTGAATAAAAAAGCTGTTGCCCATGGAGTGGATATGATCATGAAACAAAATGCAGATATTATTTTGTTTACCGGCGACCTTGTGAACGATAAGGCCACTGAAATGGATGATTATAAAGAAATTTTCAGTAAGCTTAAGGCTCCGATGGGTGTCTTTTCTACACTTGGAAACCACGACTATGGCGATTATGTTCAATGGCCGAACGAGGGAGTTACAAAGGAACAAAATCTTGAAAACTTAAAAAAGGTCCATGAGGAAATCGGATGGAAATTATTAATGAATGAACATGTAGTTCTGGAGAAAGAGGAACAGCAGGTTGCCTTGCTTGGAATTGAGAATTGGAGCTCAAAAGCTCGTTTCCCTAAGCATGGAAGGATGGATCTTGCGCATGCGGGCACAGAGAAATATCCTTTTAAAATTTTAATGAGCCATGATCCAAGCCATTGGGAAGCTCAGGTTCAGCCTAATTATAAAGACATTGACCTGATGCTGAGCGGACATACCCACGGAATGCAATTTGGAATAGAAATACCTGGCTTTAGATGGAGCCCGGTACAATACATGTACAAGCAATGGGCTGGCCTGTATGAGCAGGAAAATGGCAATCAGAAGTTATATGTTAACAGGGGCTTTGGCTTTATCGGCTATCCGGGCCGGGTAGGGATACTTCCCGAGATTACTCTCATCGAATTAACTTAGCGTGTACCAAAGTCAAAATCTTATTGAAAGATTTAATATTGCGACCAACCGATAAAAATATCAGACATCCCGAAACTACAGTGTTTGAAGTTAAAGACTCCCTGACGGTGTTATTAATTATTTTTGCTGTTGCGGTGTTGTTCGCTACCCTGATGTGTTACTATCCGGGGAAAGCCTACTTAAAAGGGAATTTCTGGCCATTATTTGCCTTGCCTGCCCTTCTTGCTGCAGGATGTCTTTTCAAGATACTTTCACCGAAAACAATTTTGAGAATAGACGCAGAGGGATTCCGGTTTTTCAGATCTGGTATTATTGTTTCATGGCAAGATCTTCAATCAGCTATTATTACAGAAGAAGATGAAGGTGACGGCCAAACTGCGACATTCCTCAAAATTAAATATTGTGATCCAGCACAAAATCAACTTCTTGAAACTAATTTCCCGATCTCTGGCAGCATGAACAAAACAGCATCAGAAATTATGCAGGCTATCGTTGATTTTGAGCAGGAATTTAGTACCACTTTGTAACTGCGCGAACGAAAGTTTAAACGAAAAATGCCTCCACTTTGATCGCGGAGGCATTTTTTATTCAACTAAACTTTAACGCCTTTCCCGTGGCGCAAATGTTCTTTTTCTTTCGCCCCCTTCCCGCTGGCTGCCGCCTTCATCATTCGGTCTTTTAAATCCTCCATCCGCTTCGTTCATACGAACAGTACGGTTGTTATAACGTTTGCCGTCTATCGATTTTATCATCACCGCTGCGTTGGCATGGTCGATTTCTACCCAGGTGTTCATATCACGCATGTCAATTTTACCCAGAACTTCTTTCTTTAAGTTGCTCTCATCGAGGATAAACTGCAGAAAACTCGCTTTGTAGAAACCGTCTTTTGTTCCGAGATTAACAAATAGCCTCGTATAGCCATTGTCGCGGCGGTTGAAAGTTGTACGTTCTTTACGGCTGCTATCGTCACGTGTTGCATCAAAGCGTTCACGGCTACGGCCAGCATCCTTAGCGTTAAGGTCTTCTGCGTTTTCGTAATATTTAAGAAAATGATCAAATTCCAAAGCAGCTACTCTTTGCAGTACTTCTTCCTTGCTCACATTTTCAAACTTGCTCATTAAATCCGGTAGGTATGTTTCGTAATCGCCACTTGAAATATCTGTGCTGATTAGTTTATCCATAAAAGCGAAGAATTGCTTGCGGCATACATCTTTACCACTTGGAATATCCAATTTGTGGAACTGGGCATTCACCATCTTTTCCAGGCTCCTGATCTTAAAGGTTTCCCTGCTATGACAGATAGACAAACAAATTCCTGTTTTACCTGCACGGCCTGTACGGCCGCTACGATGGGTATATACTTCCATGTCGTCAGGAAGTTCATAATTGATAACGTGCGAAATGCCGTCAACATCGATACCACGGGCAGCAACGTCTGTAGCAATAAGTAATTGTAAAGCTTTTGTGCGAAACCGGCCCATTACACGATCTCTTTGTTGTTGAGTAAGATCGCCATGTAAAGCTTCGATTTCATAACCTGCTTTTGAAAGGCGTTCGGAAATGTCCTGGGCGTCTGCCTTGGTGCGGGTGAAAATTATCCCATACATGCCAGGGTTAAAATCGATGAGGCGTTTCAATGTCTCATAACGGCTATGGGCCGGGGAAACATAAAACTGGTGATCAATGTTGACATTGCCACTATTCTTTTTTCCAACAGTGATCTCTTTGGGATTGCTCATGAAGTTTTTTGCAATCGCTCTAACTTCCGGGGGCATTGTAGCACTGAATAACCAGATACTTTCCCTGTTGATTGTATTCTTTAATACAAAATCAATATCATCGCGGAAGCCCATGTTAAGCATTTCATCTGCTTCATCGAGAACTACATATTTTACTTTTTGTAAGTCAATCGCTTTGCGTTCGATCATATCGATCAACCGCCCAGGTGTTGCAACTACAATCTGTACACCTCTTTTCAGGTTTCTAATTTGCATCATGATAGAAGCTCCACCATACACGGCTTCACTCATGATTCCCTTACTATGCTTCATAAAATCCGCAAGATCATTGGTTATCTGCAGGCATAACTCACGTGTAGGACAAACGATAAGCGCTTGCGGGAATTTGTCGGCAGCGTTTATTAATTGTAAAAGGGGTAATCCAAAGGCTGCCGTTTTACCAGTACCTGTTTGTGCCAAACCAACAAAATCAGTTGTGCCGGAAAGAAGGACGGGGATAGCCTGTGTTTGAATAGGGGTAGGTTCTGTAAAACCCAAATCTGTAATAGCCTGTACGATATGTTCGTTTAGGCCTAATGCTTCAAAAGATGCACTCATGGAAATATATTTAAATAATGAAGACCGTGAAATTGCCAGGCAATACTCTAATGTGGTCAAAAAAAAGTTTTTTGATGGTCACATGTTACGCTTCTGGCCGCTGGGGGAAGTTGTGTAATCCTGTTGGTAATAATGTAAACTTAGTACCGGCTAACAACAGCATCTGGGCATGTCATGTAATTCTCAGAAATTCTAAAATCGGCGCGAAGCTAAGGTTTAATTTTTATTAATTGCATTTATATTAACACTTAAGGGTTAATGTTTTGTAAAACTGGCATATAACTTGAAAATGTTGATTTACTAAACTCTAAGCTACATGAAACTAAAAACCCTTGCGTTAGCGGCAATAACTTTTGCTCTAACTACGCACGCAAAAGCGCAAAATTTCCACTTTGGAATTAAAGCCGGAGCTGACATAAACAAGATTAATGGTCAGTCATTTAAGAAACAATTTTCTTACGGATACCAGGTCGGAGTTTTCTCTGAAATAGGGCTCACCTCGCGTTTTGGAATTCAACCTGAAATTTTATTGAGCCAGGTTAATGTCGATACAACAGACAACTTTAGTGATGTTTACCATGTAAGAGGCCTTAACAATGTAAATCTAAAATACCTTAAAATCCCCCTGCTTTTAAATTATAAGCCCAATGCATTTGTCTCACTCCAGGTTGGTCCACAATATGGAATTTTGTTGGACAAAAACAAATCTGCTGTTGACAATGGTAAATCTGCTTTTAAACAAGGCGACTTTAGTATGGTTGGCGGTTTGCAATTAAATATTACTAAAATACGACTGTATGGGCGGTATGCTGTAGGGCTTAGCAATCTTAATGATATCGATAACACCGAGAAATGGAAGAGCCAGAGTTTCCAGGTTGGAGTTGGGGTTACGCTGTAATATAAAACATTCGAAGATTAAAAAGATGCCTGGGCTTATCGCCCGGGCCTTTTATTTTTAAGGCCGAAGGATACTAATGCTGCCATTTGATAAGAGCCTGATTACAGTGCTGGGTAAGGCGATGGTACTATCATCCTGTCTATACCGAACAACATAGTCAACACCGTCTTTAATTTTTATGTCCACGTCACTAAAGAGCGTTGGCGGAGGGTATCCGCTTACGTTAGATGATGTTGATACAATGGGCTTTCCAAAACTTTTAATAAGTTGTTTGCAAAATTTGTCTTTAACAATTCTTATCCCAACAGAACCATCAGGTGCAAGTAAATTCTTTGCGAGATTTTTTGCATCCTCGTATATTACGGTCGTAGGTTTTTCAACTCCTTTGATGTAGTCAAAAATAATATGATTCTCCCTGCTGCTGTAATTTAGTATTTCAGATTCCTCAGCTACAAGTATGATCATGCTCTTTTGTTCGTTACGATTTTTTAAGGCATAGATCTTTGATACCGCCTCTTCGTTCTGCGCATCACATCCTATCCCCCAAACTGTATCAGTAGGATAAAGGATAAGTCCACCTTTTTTCAAAGTCATGATGCAGGCATCAATATCATCATCAATCAACATTTGTTAGGCCATTTTAGTTAATACCATCCCAGCTATGTATTCATCATCCAGTAAAGTAAGACATTTTGGAACATCGTATAATTCACATACATTTCGGGTGCATGGCTCGCATCTAAGTTCCCCAAGTCTGATAACCATATTCGTTTTTTTGTTGTATGGTGCTGTATTCTTCTCGTTGCCTGCACCGAACAGTACAATTGTGTATGTTCCGGCGGCATTGGCAACATGTGCTGGTCCGCTATCGGTTGTCAACATTACTTTACAGTTGCTCATCATATCAATTAGCTGGGGTAGGGTGGTGGTACCCGCCGCGTTTGTGATGTTCTCTTTATCTTCCAGGAGATCATACACTTCATCGACAAAACTTTTTTCTTTGGGGCTACCTATCAGTATTATTTCGTTACCAATTTTCCGTCTGATTGATGAAATCAAAGATACAGCTTTGCTTACCGGCAGGCGTCGCGATGACGCCTCAGAGTTTATATTCACAATAACTGCATCTCTTTTTTTATTGCCGCCTCGGGAAAGGAAAACTGGTGGGACGGCGATCGTTTTATTTACATATTGCTGTAAAAGATCTACATACTCTTCGACGCGGTGAAGCTTTTTTTTCTTCGAAAAGCAGTTGGTCATTAACAGAGTTCGTATCCCATTTTGGAAACCTACCCTTTTTCTCGCTGATGTTCCGTATGCCATTATAGCTGATGATAGAGAATCGGGGAGGCAAAAAAACAAGTCGTATTTTTTTTTAGACCGCAACAGTTTTCCAAATTTTAGGGCCCCGTTAATACCGGGGTATTCATCTTTGGAAAACACAAATCGGTTGTCGTGCGCAGGGAAATAAGCAAGTAAGAAGTCAATACCTTTTTTCGCAACCAGGTCTATTGATGCGCCGGGGAATTGTAAAGCTACGGCACTTACAAATGAGGTGCTCATAACCATATCTCCAAGCCAGTTAGGTAACCTGATAATTATATTCTGAACTTTCGACATTGTGCAATTTCTTTCAAGCTGGTAAAGGTAGCAAACGTGAAAACAAAATTACTGCTTTGAAACGGTTTGCTCTAAGCTACGGTCTCATTCGGCCTTTGACCGTAATTTGTTAAGTTTGCAAAAAACTCAACATGATGGATCTTAAAGGACTTATAACTACAGTGTGGGCGGACCGCGGGCTTTTAAAAGAGGAGCAATACATGGAAGCGATAAGGGATGTGATTGAGGAAGTTGATAAAGGCCGCCTGCGTACTGCAGAACCAGTTAATGGAAAATGGCAGGTTAATGAGTGGGTAAAGCAAGCCATCCTTTTGTATTTTGGCATTCAACAAATGGAAACTTTTACTTTACCTCCATTTGAGTTCTATGATAAGATGAAACTTAAATCGAATTATAAGGAGCTTGGTGTAAGAGCAGTACCTCATGCAGTTGCCCGCTATGGAGCTTTCCTGGCGAAGAATGTAGTGTTAATGCCCTCGTATGTAAATATTGGAGCTTATGTAGACGAAGGAACAATGGTAGACACGTGGGCAACGGTCGGAAGCTGTGCACAAATTGGGAAGCATGTACACTTAAGTGGTGGTGTGGGTATAGGAGGCGTTCTTGAACCCCTGCAGGCAAGCCCCGTAATCATTGAGGATGGTTGTTTCATTGGTAGTCGTTGCATCGTAGTGGAAGGGGTGAGAGTAGAAAAGGAAGCTGTATTAGGTGCCAACGTTGTACTTACCCAAAGCACAAAAATTATAGATGTAAGTGGATTAGTCCCGGTGGAAACTAAAGGCGTCATTCCTTCCAGAAGTGTAGTAATTCCGGGTACTTACAATAAAAAGTTTCCCGCTGGCGAATTTGGAGTAGGCTGTGCGCTCATTATAGGCCAACGTAAACCAAGTACTGATCTTAAAACAAGCCTTAACGATGCATTGCGGGATTTCAATGTTTCGGTATAAAGTTCTCTTTATATAAGTTACTAAATGTGAAATGGTCAGACAACAGTTTTAGGATTTTCTAATGCATATTTACGATAGTGCATGAAATACTGTAGGACCCATGAGTATACCTTACGCCGATATATTAGATATTTAAATTATAATTTTCCGCCAAGACATTGTGAAACCCTCAAGTAGATGGCTTGAAAGCCGAAAAAAAATGATAATTTAGCTAAACATAAATTATTGACATGGTTAAAGGTTTACTCCTAACGGTAACGTTTGGATTGTTGGCACTTTCAGGATTTTCACAGGTGAATAAATCCTGGGCGTCGCATGTCGGAAGTGGATCAGACCTTGTAACCGACAAAGCAGTTGCACGAAAATCTTTTCCTAAAAAGTTTGTACTTTACGATTTACAGATAGACAATCTTCAATCCGCCTTGCTTAGTGCTAGCGGCAAAAACCCTTTATCACATTCCACTATTATTTCATTACCTGATGCTGCAGGTGCTATTGAACAATTTGAAGTTGTGGAGGCCTCTAATTTTGAACCTGCATTACAGGCGAAATTCCCGGAGATAAGAGCCTATTCGGGGAAAGGGATAACAGATCCTTCTTCTACTCTTAAACTCAGCATCTCGCCGCAGGGAGTTCAAACGATGGTTTTTAGAACTGACAGGGAAAATGAATTTATTGAGCCTTACTCTAAAGACCATAAAACATACGCGGTTTTTTCTTCTCACAGGCAAGCTGGCGCTCTACCATGGACATGTTCTACCGTTGACAAAAATGTACATGCTTCCATTCAGGGGAAGATCACCGGCGCAAATAAAGGGGCCAGTTCTACAGGCGAATTGAAAACTTTACGTCTTGCACAGTCATGTAACGGAGAATATGCAAACTTCTTTGGAGCATTTAGTCCGACACAGGTGGGTTTAGTATTAGCTGCCTTCAATGCTACGTTAACCCGTTCTAACGGCGTTTACGAGCGGGACCTTGCGGTTCATTTAAATCTTATTGCAAGGACTACTGAGGTAATTTTTTACGATCCAGCCACAGACCCGTATACAAATATCTCGTCGTGGAATGATGAATTGATGAATACGCTTCACAATGTACTTGGCGATGACGCTTTCGACATCGGTCATATGTTTGGAGCATCAGGTGGAGGTGGAAATGCAGGTTGCATAGGATGTGTATGTAGCAACGTTCTAGCGACAGGCATTCAGGCGAATTCCGAAACAAGCAATTATAAAGGCGGCGGTATCACGTCGCCCGCAGACAATATACCTATGGGTGATAATTTCGACATAGATTATGTAGTTCATGAAATAGGGCATCAGTTAGGGGCCACCCACACTTTTTCATACAACACTGAAGGAACGGGTGTGAACAAGGAAGTGGGCTCAGGTATCACAATTATGGGCTACGCGGGCATAACTGATTATGATCTTGCGCCACATTCTATTGATATTTTTCACGAGGCATCGATAGAGCAGATACAGGACAATCTTGCCACAAAGACATGCCCCGTAACAACTGTGATAAGTGCGAATAATGCTACTCCTGTAGTAGCAACGTTAAGCAATGTTACCATCCCAATAAACACCCCTTTCCAGCTTACCGGTTCTGCTATTGATGCGAATGCGGGTGATGTGCTAACCTTCTGCTGGGAACAGAACGATAATGCTAATTCAACAACCAACACAGGTGCGGGCAGCAGTGCGAGCCCAACTAAAATAACAGGGCCAAACTTTCTATCCATGAGCCCTACTTTATCTCCTACAAGATATTTTCCAAGGTTATCATCAATCCTGGCTGGGTCCAATACTACCAGCCAGATGGGTGGCGACCCGGGTATGTTATCAGAGGCCTTAAGTTCGGTATCCCGTACTTTAAATTTTCGGTTGACCGTTAGAGATAATTCTGCATATAGTTCGACAGCTCCGGTTAAAGTAGGGCAGACAGCCTACACGGATGTAAGGGTTTCTGTGAATGCTGCAGCCGGGCCTTTTATGGTTACGATTCCCAATACCAATTTATCATGGCCAGGGCTTTCCTCCCAGACTATTACATGGAGCCCTAATAATACTGACTTAGCGCCCATCAATTGTACTAATGTAAAAATTAGTTTATCCACTGATGGTGGATTAACCTTTCCAACGATTTTAGCCGCGAATACCCCTAATGACGGCAGTGAATTAGTAATGATACCAAATGGCGCAACCAATACCGCCAGGGTTAAGATTGAGGCAATTGGAAATGTTTTCTTTGACATTTCTGATGTAAATTTTACAATTTCTACTCCTGTTATCAGTTACGCATTTAGTTCAACCGCGGCCTCTGGAATTTCCTGCGGTACTACAGCTTCTGCAACGCTCACGTTGGGTACTAAGTCTCTTGGTGGTTATCTCGTACCCATAATATTGTCTGCTACTTCAGGTGTGCCGAGCGGAACTAACGTGTCATTCTCAACTAATCCGGTTATTCCGGGTAACAGCACCAACGTTACTTTAAATAATAGCAACGTGTTGACTAACGGTACTTATGATGTTACAATTACCGGAGTTTCCGGAGCAATTACTAACACTGCCGTGGTAAGCTTCGTTGTTTCCACGGGCACAGCTCCTACGTTTACAACGTCACCTGTTTCAACTTCTGCCTGCGTGGGCACAAGCGCCTCCTTCACAGCATTAGCAACCGGCGTAGTATCTTATCAGTGGCAAAAGAGTGTTGACAACGGTGCAACCTGGACTAACGTGCCCGGTGCTACCGCGGCAACCTTAAACGTAAATGTAATTTCACAAGGCCAGGATAATAATCTTTACAGGGTTTTAGCTACCGCGCAATGCAATAGCAGTTTGTCAAGTGCGGCTACACTTCGGGTACAGCTAGCCGCTAATATTGCCGCAGCCGGGCAACCTTCAAACTCAAGTGTATGCGAAGGATCGAATGCAAGTTTTTCCGTAACGGCAACAGGGAATCCCCTGAACTATCAATGGCAGGTAAGCATTAATGGAGGCGCCTTCGTAAACCTTACTAGCGGAGGGCCGTACACTGGTGTTACTACTAATACGCTTTCTATTAACAATGCAACATTAGCGTTAAATAATGCAATGTATCGCGCTGTAGTTTCAAATTCTGCATGCGGGCTGGTGAACTCCAATGCAGTAACGTTAACAGTGTTGGCAAAACCAACTGTTGTGTTATCGCTGGCTTCCAACAATACGATTAATCCTAGCCTTAGATCTACGCTCACTGCTACAGTTAGTCCTTCAGGAAATTATAATTACCAGTGGTTTCGAAACGGCATTCTCGTTCCTTCAATAACTGCATCGTCTTTCGAGGTAACTGTGGATGATCTCGGAGAATACAAGGTAATTGTAACAAGTCTGACAACTCGGTGCAGCAACATTTCAAACGCGATCAGTGTAACAGACTCTCCTTCTTCAAACCTGTTTGTCTATCCAAATCCCAGCAATGGACAATTCCAGGTTCGTTACTATAACGCAGCCGGAGGAACTGTGAAAAGAATCTTATCACTCTATGACTCTAAAGGCGCCATGGTGTATAGCAGGCCATATAATGTGTCGGGAGCTTACGGTAAAATGGAAGTTGATTTGACCCGCCTGGGAAGCGGAGTCTACTCTATTGATCTCCGGGATATGGCGGGAAAGAGACTTGCCACAAGCAAAGTTGTAATCAAGTAATATTTACATTAAACATGTGTTAACTATATCGGTATTGCTGTTTTGGATCTCTTTACGCGGGAAGTATTTATTATGACAAGGTGAAAATGTAGTTGATTCAAGAGTGAAATATGCCAAGCTTGAGCTAATTATTTAACAACCTGCATGCGTTATTTAATTCCCTAAATGATCTTCAAAAAATATCGATAAGCTAATGTATTTCGCTTAAGTTGGTAACAATTCAAGTCAGCACTGATTTACCATGCCTTTGTTATTATGCCGTTGACTGACTTCATAAAGTATAGTCTTTTATTTTCAAAGTAGTCGGGAAGAGCGGAATTTTTGCTAAGAAAGACAGGCTTAAATATGTATTCATTAAAAACTTTGTAAGGATAGTCATTGAGGTGATCCATGTAAGCTTCTGGAAAACGCGTTAACAGTTTGGAAAATAAATAAATGCATTCAAAACCCTTATATGCCATATCTGATGGGGAACCCTTATAATTTTTTTTGTAAGAAGCCTGAATTTTCTTGCTCTGGCTATCCCACTTTCCATTATAATACGGGGTAGTAAAATAAATAGGGTAATCCTTCATAGTATTCTTGTGTTGCATGAAGCCAAATCCATCCCAATTTGGCATTCCAATCAGTAAATTTTTAGCTTTTTTGTTGGCTCCTGAACATTCAGTTGCAAGTTTTTGAGCAAACCCTTCATTCAGGCTCCCTCCAATAATCACGTTAGTCCGGGTACTGTCCAGTTTTGACTTTAAGTCCGAGATATTACCATCAGGGAAATTCAAAACCTGGATATTTAAAAGATTCTTCCCATCCTGATTATTAATATTTTTAAAATATTCTGCGACCCGATCCTCCTGCTGTCCTGAACGTCGAACCAAAAAGATTTTTTCAGTAGTATGATTTTGAAGAAGATAGCTATAAATGGCCTCACAATGAGCTTTGAGAGTTGAGTTAACTATTACCAGGAAGGGGTTTGAAGTAACTCCACCATCATTGGGATATGAGGCGGAGATAAAAGGAACATGTCTTCTTTTAGCGTATTCAGCCAGTTGTAAAAATTCCTGATCTTTAACGGAACCGATGATTAAGTTTACACTATCAAGGCCATGCCCTGCTAATAGGGATGACACGGGATCGATAACAGATTTGGAATCATAAAAAGTTGCCTCGATATTCCCATTATAAACCGGCATACTATCCAATGCGATTTGGGCTCCCTGAACGAAATCTAAACCGGGTAGAGTGAATTTAGGAAAATTCTTGCCATATCGATAGCCTTCATCATTGAATACTGAATCAAGAAAAAGTGGTGCAAAAATTCCAATCTTATACGTTTTGTAATTTCTTACAGCACTCACCTGAGCATGGCTACTGAAACAAAAGCAGCTAAATAAGATAGAAAGTATGAAGAGGGAGGTCTTTTTTTGCATAATTTTCATTTCTAATTTTATCATTCCCACTCAATAGTAGCCGGCGGTTTACTGCTAATGTCATATACTACCCGATTGATTCCTCTTACCTGATTAATAATCTCGTTACTTACCGTCGCCAAAAACTCGTAGGGAAGGTGAGCCCAATCAGCCGTCATTCCATCAACAGATGTTACCGCACGCAATGCAACCGTAAATTCATAAGTACGTTCGTCACCCATCACTCCTACACTTTTAACCGGGAGAAGGATCGTTCCTGCCTGCCACACACTATCATACAAACCAAAGCGCTTTAAACAATCTGTATATATTAAATCCGCATCCTGCAATAACCGTACCTTATCAGGGGTAATATCGCCCAGGATACGTATGCCGAGCCCCGGACCGGGAAAGGGGTGCCTGTTTAATATTTCAGCGGGTATCCCTAACTCTGCACCAATTTTTCGTACCTCATCTTTAAAAAGTGCACGCAATGGTTCTACCAATTTTAGCTTCATGGTTTCGGGCAACCCGCCAACGTTATGGTGAGATTTAATCGTTACTGAAGGCCCGTGGACAGCGGCAGATTCGATAACATCCGGGTAAATTGTTCCTTGGCCCAGGTACTCTATACCGGTTATTTGATGAGCTTCGCGTTCAAATATTTCAATGAAACCGCCGCCAATTGCCTTCCGCTTTTCTTCCGGATCAAATTTCCCTGCAAGCTTTTCATAGAAATGCTCTTTGGCGTCAATTCCTTTAACATTTAATCCCAATTGCTTGTAAACTTCCAGAACTTCTTCAAATTCATTCTTGCGCAAAACGCCATTATCTACAAAGATGCCATAAAGATTTTCCCCAATGGCCCGATGAATGAGCGTAGCGGCAACCGTACTATCCACGCCACCACTAAGACCCATTACGACCTTACTATTGCCAAGTTTTTCTTTTAAAGCTGCAACAGTATCAGTTATAAAATGTTCGGCGGTCCAATCTTGAGCACATCCGCAAATCCTTACAAGAAAATTATTTATTAGAGTTTTTCCTTCAGTCGAATGGTAAACTTCAGGATGAAACTGTAAACCATAAATAGGATGTGGGGCCTCCCCCGACCTGAAAGCAGCCACGGGGATGCTGTCAGTAGTGCCCAGTAAAGTAAAACCTGGCGGTAACGCTTTTATAGTATCACTATGGCTCATCCAAACCTGCGAATTAATAGGGAGGTTTTCAAGTAAATCATCACCCCTAATAATTGTAAAATTTGCGCGACCATATTCCCGCTTGTTACTTTTGGATACTATTCCTCCATAGAGTTTTGCCGTCAACTGGGCACCGTAGCATACTCCTAACACCGGCACATGACCGGCAAGTGTAGTGAGATCAATTGTTGGTGCATTCTCATCATTTACGGAGAATGGCGAGCCGGAAAGTATGATACCCTTTAGCTTGCTATCAAAGTCCACGCTGGCGGCTTTATTGAAGGGAATAATTTCGCAATAAACATTCGCTTCCCGCACTACGCGCGCAATTAACTGGGTGTATTGCGAACCAAAATCAAGTATTAGAATTTTATCTGTCATAAGGATTGCAAATGTAATTTAATTCCACATAACACTTTATTCACAATGGATCTCCATAGTTAATCAGGGTTTCAATCCTGCATAAAGCATCCTACTCATTACTCAAACCTTAAACCTGATAAATGCCGTTCCTACTTTATGCTCATTCTGTAATTTTTTTTTAATAATATTTGTGTAAGAAAAGAAACCATTATGAAATTATCAGTATTAGTATTAACTGGAGTCATATTATTCGCTACAGGCTGTGATCAAAGGCGCGGGAGCGGGCGCATCGTTACAGAAAAACGGAATGTGTCGGCATTTTCAAAATTGAGTGCATCGAGCGGCCTGAATGTAGAAGTAAGAAAGGGTAGCACTCATGATGTAACGGTGGAAGCGGATGACAACATTATAGGATTAATCGAAACTACTGTCGAGGACGGGAGACTTATCCTTAAAATTAAAGATCATACGAATCTTAGTGATACTCATACTAGCATTTTTTTGACTGTGCCTCAACTTTCGGAAATTAAAGCCAGCTCCGGATCAAATGTTGAGGTGAAGGATCAACTTACATATAGCGGCGTAATAAGTTTTGATGCATCGAGCGCAGGGCATATCACGACAAGCGTGGATGCCCCGACCATTTCTGCAGAAGCGAGCAGTGGCGCAGAGCTCGAAATAAGCGGCCGTACAAAAGACTTTAAAGCCAGAAGCTCAAGCGGCTCATCTATTAAAGCTTTTGAATTATATACCGAAAATGCGGTTGCCGAAGCCAGCAGCGGAGCATCTGTAAATACTCGTCCCAGTGTTTCGCTGGAAGGAAATGCCAGCAGTGGCGGAAATATAAATTATAGAGGCGGCGCTCCTTCCATCAAGAAACAGGAAAGCAGCGGCGGAAATATCAGCAAAGAGGATTAAGATTAATAAACATTAGTAGGACAGCCCATTTTAGAATGCTTGGTGCCGCTGTTATTACCGGATCCGCCAAAAAGGTAACTAATGCGTATACCAGTTGTATAATACCAATCCTTGATCTTAGGATTACCACGTACGTCACCCGCCTTTGGATAATTCACAGTACCGTGAATTTCTGATTCACGGTAGGCGAAGGCAATAGCCTTTGGACCTTTCGCTGCTAAAAGAATAGATGAATCAGCATAGGTGCCGCTTACATCATCCAGATAATCAGTGAATAATTTCCTTAGACCCAGCTCAAGACCAACCTGTACTTTCTCGCTAACTGCGAATTTGACACCTACGCCAAACGGGATTGAAAATTGATTATTCTTGTACAACTTTTTATTGGGATAAGCAGCAAGGCCTTGTCCTTCGGTTGACAAACTGCGAAGGAATACCTTATTAGCCATTGAATCGTATGAGTAAGGATTAAAATGAAAGATTGCTACACCAGCGAAAACATAAGGAGTTGCGCTTCTTTCAGATAAATCAAAAAGATTGTATTCTAAGGCAACCTGCCCTTCAAGAATGTGGGAAGTAAAATTAAGATTTCGCGGGTTAATATTTTGCAGAGTGCGTCCATTTTTATCATCGCCGGTAACCGTTAAATATGTGGCCAGGGTCCGCACTATAATGTGATTGTTGACGTCGTAGCTCAACCCAATACCAACAGCAGGTTTCGACCCTTTAAGAGTAAAGCGCTTATTTTGCAAATCGCCCTGGTAATTGGCTACTCCCAATTGTAAATCGCCGTGGAGACGCTGGGCCTGAGCAAAATAGGGTATAACCGCGAATGCGAAAAGCAAATACTTCTTCATATTGGTAAAATATTAAGATTGTATGACATGGTAGTGCTCGGAAATCAAAAACCGTTCCTATTCTTAACTATGAAGTTTCTAGAAAAAAAAGTTAAGTATTTTTTCTCATTTTCAATATAGACACGTACCTTTGCACTCCAATTTAAAAAACGGAATTCAAAAGTTCTTTATATATGTCACAACGAATCAGAATAAAACTACAGTCTTATGACCACAACTTAGTAGATAAGTCAGCTGAAAAGATTGTAAAAACTGTACGCAGTACGGGAGCAGTAGTAACGGGACCCATTCCTTTACCTACGCACAAGAAAATTTTTACCGTTCTGCGTTCTCCTCACGTTAATAAGAAAGCTCGTGAGCAGTTCCAATTGTGTACGCATAAACGTTTGTTAGACATTTACACCAGCAGCAGTCGTACTGTTGATGCGCTAAGCAAATTAGATTTGCCAAGTGGTGTAGATGTAGAAATCAAAGCTTAATGAACCTCCCGAAGTGATCGGGAAAGGCATTAGGTAAGCTCTTAAAGGAAAATATGAACGCTTAAGTCCCTGATTACCGGGACCGCTGGGCATAAAACAGATACAATGAAAAGTATTATTGGTAAGAAGATTGGCATGACCAGTATCTTTGATACAACCGGCAAACAAACCGCGGTTACTATCATTGAGGCAGGTCCATGTATCATTACCCAAAAGAAAACCGTAGAAACAGACGGTTATAACGCCCTTCAGATCGCATTTGGCGACAAGAAAGAAAAACACTCCATCAAAGCCGAGGTGAACCACTTCGCAAAAGCTAATACAGCTCCAAAAAAATTCGTTCAGGAATTACGCGATAGCGAAATAGACAAAGCAGTTGGTGAATCCATTACTGTTGACATTTTTACCGAAGGTGATAGTGTTGAAGTAGTTGGTACAACCAAGGGTAAAGGTTTCCAGGGTGTTGTGAAACGCCATGGCTTTAGCGGTGTGGGTGGTCAGTCTCATGGCCAGCATGATCGTTCAAGAGCACCGGGTTCTATTGGTAACTCTTCTGATGCCAGTCGTGTATTTAAAGGAATGCGAATGGCAGGCCGTATGGGTGGCGACAAGGTGAAGATGAAAGGTCTTAAAATCGTGAAGATCTTCGCGGAAAAAAATTATATCCTGGTTAGCGGATCAGTTCCCGGCCACAACGGTTCAATCGTTTTGATACAAAAATAATAACAAGCTTACAAGTATCATTAATCAACCAATTGAACCTAATAAAAATTAAGAAATGCAACTAGATATTATAAATATAAAAGGCGAAAAAACCGGTAGGACGATTGAACTACCGGAAGATATCTTCGGTATCGAACCAAACGATCACGTAATCTACCTTGCCGTAAAGCAATACCAGGGTGCACAACGCCAGGGTACCCATAAGGTGAAAACACGTTCGGAAGTACAAGGTTCTTCTAAGAAGCTACACAAACAGAAAGGTACCGGTGGCGCTCGTAAGGGTAACCTGCGTAGCCCGATCTATAAGGGTGGTGGTAGCATTTTTGGACCAAAGCCACACAAATACGATATCAAATTGAATCGTAAAGTGAAGGATCTAGCAAAGATGAGTGCACTGGCTTATAAAGCTAAAGAAAACAATATTGTTGTACTTGAGGATGTAGTAATGGATGTTCCAAAAACGAAAACATTCACAGGTATTCTGAAAAGTTTGAACGTAGGACGTAAGAAAACATTGTTCGTTATTCCGGAATACAATGATAATCTTTATCTGAGTCTTCGTAATGTTCCTGGTGTAAATGGTACCGTTGTAAATGATATGAATACGTACGATATCCTGAATGCTAATCTCCTTGTCTTAACTGAAAGTGCCGCTAAATTATTTTCAGAAGCAGCTGCAGAAGAAGCCCAGGCATAGTCTACCCGTAACAGTGCAGGTAAGACAAAAAAAGAATTAAGATTCGAATTATAAATAGCAAATCTGGAAAATGCAGATCTGCACATCAATAAAGTTATGAAACCGAGTGACGTTTTAATTAAGCCAATTTTATCTGAGAAAGCTAACAAGCAGTCAGAAAAAATGAACCGCTACACTTTCGTAGTTGACCGTAAGGCTAACAAACTTGAAATTAAGAAAGCTGTAGAATCTTTTTATGGCGTACAGGTAGAAGTGGTTAACACTATGGTGATGCCTTCAAAGCTTAAAGCAAAATATACTAAAGCAGGATTCATCGTTGGCCGCAAGCCAGCAAAGAAAAAAGCGATTGTTACAATTGCGGAAGGCGAAAGTATCGACCTGTATACAACCGTATAATTTTTAAATGAATGGTGGTCAGCACCGCAAAGTTTTGACAAATAAAAAGTAATTAATAATGGCACTTAGAAAATACAAACCGGTCACAGCAGGTACCCGTTGGAGAATAGGAAATGCTTACGCAGAGATTACGACCAACATCCCTGAAAAATCTTTGCTTGAAGCGCAAAAGAACACTGCCGGTAGGAATTCACAAGGTAGGAGAGCAATGCGTTACATGGGTGGTGGTAATAAGATCATGTACCGTATTATTGATTTCAAGAGAAATAAAAAGAATATACCTGCTACAGTAAAAACAATTGAATACGATCCAAACCGTACGGCTTTTATTGCATTACTATCTTATGCAGATGGTGAAAAACGCTATATCCTTGCTCCGCAGGGATTGCAGGTTGGTCAATCCGTTCTGAGTGGTGATGATGTAGTTCCTGAGCTAGGAAATGCACTCATGTTGAAAAATATGCCACTTGGTACGAACATTCACAATATTGAAATGCAGCCCGGGCAGGGTGGCATCCTTGTAAGAAGTGCCGGTACCTCAGCGCAACTAAATAATAAGGAAGGAAAATACGCAGTCATAAAAATGCCAAGTGGTGAGTTACGTAAAGTACTTATTAACTGTTATGCAACTGTTGGTGTGACCAGCAATAGCGACCATAGCCTTGAGAGTATGGGTAAGGCTGGCCGTAACCGTTGGAAAGGTATCCGACCACGTACAAGAGCGGTAGCGATGAACCCGGTCGATCACCCGATGGGTGGAGGTGAAGGTAGAGCATCAGG
>JANXYS010000158.1 GCA_025355935.1 Chitinophagales bacterium
TTTTAAATATATAGAAGATAAGGTGATTCCTGAAATTATTAAACGGCAACATCCTGACGAAGAACTAAAAATGTGGGTCGCGGGATGTGCTACGGGAGAAGAGGCTTACAGTCTAGCAATGTTGGTTTCGGAGCAGGTAACGCCGTAACTGAAAAATACAGTTATTAAAATTTTTGCTACGGATATTGATACTGAGGCACTGGCCTTTGCGGGAGCCGGGCTGTATACCGCAGAAATGACAAAACACATATCTGCTGCACGCTTAGATCATTTTTTTATAGCAGATAGCGACCACTACAGAGTAAAACCTTTTTTAAGGAAGATGGTTATTTTTGCGCAGCACGACCTAGTGAAAAATCCTCCCTATTGCAATATGCAGTTTATCAGCTGTCGGAATTTGCTCATATATGTGACCCCGGTGTTACAGAAAAAAATCTATTTGATGTTGTTGTTCGGGCTAAAAGTTCATGGTTATTTATTCCTGGGCTCGAGCGAAAATCCCAGCCCCATCATTGAAAATTTGGAAGTGTTGCAGAAACGCTTGAAGATTTATCGAAACATAGAAACAAAACGAACTGCCAGGTTTGATGTTTTTTCCTTGCCGGATATGATGGACATTAAAAAGCGCGTACCAGACTTTATAAGCACAGATACAGCAAATAAAAATAACGGGCTTGACGAAGATATTAATGTAACCCTGGTGAAGTCGATGGATGCTCTGCTGATTTGCGTGGACGACAATAACCAGGTAATTAAAACATACGGCGACACAAGCAGGTTTCTGCTTCAAAAGAATTTCAACCTTAACCTGGTTGAATTACTACCGCGATCATTGGGCATTGCTTTTAATGGTGTTAAAAATAGCAGTATAAAATCAGGCCATCGTGAAATGGTTCGCGGGATAGCCATAGAATCGGGCCCCGAAATTAAACTCGTGTGCGTTGCTGTAGAGCGAATGGATACGTCGAGATCTGAAGCAGATCTCTGGATAGTTACCTTTACTGAAGATAAATCTCCAATAGATCCTGCGATCAATGCCAAAGCATTTGATGAGCGTGTATTCCTCGATGAAATATACCCTCAATATGGAGGAGGAGTTGAAACAGGTACAGGAAAAATTACATGCTGCGTATATTAAACTCAATACCTCTAACGAAAACATGCAGTCTTTTAATGAAGAACTGATTTCAACAAACGAAGAAATGCAAAGTACCAACGAGGAAATACAAAGCGTTAACGAAGAATTGCATTCTATCAATGCTGAATACCAGCTAAAAAATAAAGAGCTCGGACAAAGTAATGATGACCTCAATAATTATTTTCGTAGTAATATCAACGGTCTGCTGTTTGTAAATAAAGACCTGCTACTGATGAAATTTTCTCCGGGCACGGTCAAGCAGATTAATTTGCTTCCGAGTGATGTTGGACGGCCACTTAGTAATATTTCCACCAATATTAAAATGGAAACTATCATTGAGGACATCCGCACAGTGCTGGCAACAGGCAATATTGTAAGCAAAGAGATTCAGACAAGCAATGGCAGATGGTACCAGATCATGTCGATGCCTTACACACAGTCAGATAATAGCTTAACCGGGGCCATTATAACTTTCAACGATATAAGCGACTTAAAAGAAACACAACACGAACTTGATAAGAAAAACCTGAGCCTGCTGAGAATCAATGAAGACCTCGATAACTTTGTGCACACCACATCTCACGATCTTCTTGCGCCCCTTTCAAATATTGAGATGAGCATCGAGCTAATGAACACACTGGAGGTGCCTGACCCGGAATTAAATAAGTTTTTAAGGGTAATTAATTCGTCTATCAAAAAATTCCGCAGCCTAATAACTGATATTGCGACGGTGGCAAAATTAGAATCAGGCCTTGTTACCACGGACATCATAAAACTGGAAGAACTTCTTAATGATATTGAGTGGAGCCTGGAAAGTAAAATCAAAGCGGCTAACGCAGTGATCCAAAGGAACTTTGAAATCAAGGAACTGGCTTTCAGCCGGAAAAATCTCCGCAGTATTTTATTCAATCTAATTTCAAACAGCATTAAATTCCGGTCCGCCGAATCTCCGGTAATCGTTGTTAGCTGTATTCAGAGCGGCGATAAAATAATACTGACCGTTGAAGACAATGGCATTGGCATTGCAGGCGAACAAATTGAAAAGATATTTGAACTATATGGCAGGGTCGATAATACCATCGAAGGTCATGGGATTGGGCTTTACCTGGCTAAAAAAATTATTGAGTCTTCAGGCGGAGAAATTCTTGTTGAAAGCGAGATAAATAAAGGATCTAAATTTACCGTTTATCTGCAACAGCAAACAAAGGTATCAGCATCAAAGCCAGTTTTAAATTAAAGCAATCAGGGTATGCATTTGAGATAATTTTGCAATTTTCATTTGGCAATGATGAGGTTAATCAGAAATCCGAATCCAGTAAATCCTTTTTTGGTGCGTTTGCTTTTTTATTATTCTATCTCCTGCTTTGCCCTGTTAACTGTGTTTATAGCATCCTGGCATATCAGTTAGTCTACATCTGCTGTCATATCGTTACTATTAACTTTAAGCGGCAGATAGATAGCGATTTCGCAACCGTTTCCGGGGGAGGCTTCTATCTCGAATTTGCCGGAAAATAACTCGGCACGACGCTTTATATTACTAAGTCCGATCCCTTGCTTGACAATTGATGGATCAAAGCCAATTCCATTGTCAGAAATCCACATTTTTAAACTATCATGGTGTACGAGTACATCAATTTCTATAGTGGTTGCCTTAGCGTGCTTAAAAATATTTCGTAATTGTTCCTGGAGAATCCGGTAGAGGTTAAGCTGCATTTCCTGGCTTAGCAGGTGCTTGTTTACATCTTCATGGAAATACAAAGAAATTTCGTAACGATCGCCGAGATTAAAATCCTTGAGGAGAATCTTAAAGGAATCTTCGAGTGTTGAATCTACAAAGAAGGCAGGTGCCAGCCGATGTGAAAGGTTCCGGATTTCATTTGAAGCAAGAATAATATAATTCTTACATTGTTCATAAAATTCAATTCCGCGGGGTGCCAGGTCCTGCTTTAGCATACCCAGGGTTAGCTGGCTGGTGGCCAGTATCTGGCAAACATTATCATGTAACTCTCCTCCAATTTCATATCGTTCATCTTCCTGCGTTTTTATGATGGCTTTCGTCATCTTATTTTCGAAATATAGTTTTTCGGTAACGTCAATTGCTATAACAGAACGACATGCTCTTTCTTCCACAAACACCTCGCTGCTGTAAACTTCAACTTCCATCATCTCGCCCGATTTTTTATGGTGTCGAAATCGACCTGAAAGTAGAGGCTGGTCAGGAAAAAAAGTTTTAGTAGTGATTGTGTTCTGCACCTTATCCTTGTCTTCAGGCGGACGTATGTCCATAATTGTCATGGACAAAAATTCATGTTCGCTATATCCGTAATGATTGATTGCTGCCAGGTTAACCTGTAGAAATGCAAAACTAACAGGATCGTACAACCACATTGGCTGCGGACTAAGATTAAATAGATTGCTAAATTTAAGCTCTGACGCTTTTAATTTTTTGTTATTACGGTTACGCTCCAGGTTATAAAGCAAACTCTTATAAAGCATTAGCGCAGTGATGTCGTCTTTTATCAGGTAATCAGATACCCCCATTGAAAGAGACTTAATACTGAAGTCGAGATCCGCGTAACCACTTAAAACAATCAGCGGGCAGTCGGGGCACACTTTCGACAATTCTAGAATGAGTTCCGCACCACTTTTATCGGGAAGGGAGAGGTCCAGTAACACTATGTCATAACCGTATATGTTGTTATCTGACAGCCTTGCCATTGCTTCCGCAAAAGTTCTTGCGGTAGTTATGTGCAGCGTTTCAAAGTACTCTTCAAGGTAATCGGTGATAAGCATTATATCGCCTTCGTTATCTTCGATTACTAAAATGTCAAGGGCGGTTTTGTCTTTTATCATCAGGTTCCGTTTTGAACTGGAAGCGTAACGATCGAAGTCCAGAAATTTTCTATTTGTGTTACAATTTCCTGGTAATTTTCAGGCTCGATTGGTTTTGTAATAAAACAGTTCGCATAGTTTTCATAACAACGGCTGATATCTTCCGGTGACGAGGACGTGGTAAGCATGATCACGGGGATTTTCCTCAATTGAGGATCTGCCTTTATAAATTTCAGCACTTCAACCCCGTTGCGTTTAGGGATATTAATGTCGAGCAGCAACAGATCCGGTAATTGAGCGTTTGCATATTTGCCTTGCCTCGTAACGAAATCAATCGCTTCTTTACCATCTTTTACATAAGAGAGGTGAGTTTTAATTTTTGCATCTTCAAAAGCTTCAGAAGTGAGCAGAATATCTCCTTCATTATCTTCCACTAATAATATGTGAACGGGGCGCATAGGGGATCAGATTATTAAAAGTAAGTTAACCTTAATTTCACAAAAAGAATTTTGGAGGGTATTAATATTACAGTTTAGGCAAACTAAGGTAGAACGTACTGCCCATGCCTCTTTCAGATTCCAGCCTGATTTTCCCACCCATGTTGTCTACAATTTTCTTTACTATTGCCAGCCCAATACCCGTGCCGGAGTACTCATCTTTATTGTGCAGGCGTTGAAAAATAATAAAAATTTTCTCGTGGAATTCCGGTTCAATACCAATACCATTATCACTAATCATTATTTCCCATGATGTTTCCTCTTCCCGACTAGCTATTTGGATCTCGGGCAATAAGTCGTCTCTACGATATTTTAATGCATTACTTAAAAGATTCTGTAAAACCTGCCTGACAGGCGCCCTTGACCCCAACAGGGCTGGCATTTTCCCCACTGTAATTGATGCCCCTGTTTCTTCTATTTGCCTTGCAAATAGCACGAGAATGTCTTCAAGCACGTCGTTCAGGTCCACTTTTTCAATCTTTTCGTCCCAACGCCCCGCGCGTGAAAATTCGAGCAGATCGAGAATTATTTGCCGCATCCTAACAGCGCCATCAACAGCAAAATGGATATACTGTTTGCCCTTATCGTCTATAACATCACTATACTTCTTTTCGAGTTGTTTGATGAAACTAGTAATCATTCGGAGCGGTTCCTGCAAATCATGAGACGCAACATAAGCGAATTGTTCCAGCTCCTGGTTGGAGATTGCAAGCTCCTTCGCCTGTTTTATAAGGTTTTGATTCAAATCTTTTAGTTGAATTTCAACCAATTTCCTCGCCGTAATATCACGGATGAATGCACAGAAAAATTCGTCGTTTTCCTGTTTTATCGGAATAACAGCAAGTTCGATGGGAAACTCCTCGCCATTTTTTCTTTTCCCCCGTAAATCTAAAATTTTATTGAACACTTCCCCCTTACCCGTCTTTAAGTAGTTAATGAGGCCATTATCGTGCATCTGCCTGTATTTTTCGGGCACAATATAATCTGACAGTTTTTCACCCAATATTTCAGGTTCCGTCCAACCGAATATATTTTCTGCCTGTGGATTCCAGAAAATTACATCCCCCTCATGATTCATACAAACAATTGCATCAAGAGCGGCAGACATAATTAGCCTGTTTTTTTCCTCGTTCACCCTGATACGCTCCTCCGCTTCTTTTTTTAGAGTAGAATCTTTAAGATAAACTGAGAGCCCTCTTGAGGTAGGATAAA
>JANXYS010000162.1 GCA_025355935.1 Chitinophagales bacterium
GCTAAATCCAGCATACTCAAGTGCGTTTTTGGCAAATAACAACAATAGGACATCGGCCGGACAAGAAAGGCGGGTAATAATTTTACATGGTTGATCAGGAGACAGGTAAACTGTATCAAGCATAATTTGTGGCTCGCCATCCGGTAAAGTTTTCAGCTGGTATACCATCCCTGATTCGGCAGGATTTATAAGGTTTAGTGTGATCATATTCCTATTTTTTTCTTCCCTCCTCTCCGGGATATAAATCTCTTACAGTATCACTTTGCCAAACCTGTTTTGTTCCCACTTCCATCATTGAGAGCTTGCCATGAAAGGCAGCACCAGTGTCCATGTTCCAAACATTTCCCGCGTGGACGGGTTCAAAGGCCCCAATGTGCAGTGTGGGTGTATGACCGATGTATATCTCGTTAAATAGTTTAAGTCTCTTCGGATACCGGGGATCACCGGGCATCAACCGATCATCCAGACACAATGCCACTTCCCAAAGAGATCTGTCCCAGAAATAGTTGCTTGGGTAACGCTCATTTTTAGGGCCGCGTACGGAGGCAAAGCCCGCATGAATAAATAGCCGGTTTTCTTCGTCTGTAAAATAACTTCGTAACGATTGGTAAAAGGCAAGATGACGTGCTTTTTCAAGACCTGTTCTATTCTGATAGCTATCTATTGTTGCCTGTCCTCCACTGGTTACCCAGTCTTCATTGGTTAATTCGTTTTCCAGCCATTGCTCGCACCAGTCATCGTGATTTCCTCTAATGAAAATACATTCCTGATTTCTACTTAGATCGATAAGAAAATCTACTACTTCAAAAGACTCGCTCCAACCATCAACGAAGTCGCCCAGGAATATCAGCCTATCTTTTTCGGTGAGCGAACTCATCTTTAATAATTGCATCAATGCCTTAAATCCACCGTGAATATCCCCAACAACAAAAGTTTTCTTCATGTATCCTTATCGTTTTATATAACACTGCGATCTAAATCCTCAGCGCTCCCAATACCGCAGTTGGCCCTACCCTGGCGTTGCATAGCCAGCAGCTTTCAATTTATATTTTTGCAAAGTAAATCATTGCATTTCAAATTATGTGATTTAACTGTTTGGCTGGAGAAGTATCAGAAAGGAGTAAGATTGAGACCCATGTATTTTTAAAATATATTATCTTCCGGTATTAAACATTTCATATGATTACAATCGCTCTATACAATCTTAAAGGCGGGGTAGGCAAAACTGCATCCTGTGTAAACTTTGCGTACCTCGCCGCAGCAGATGGTTATAAGACCCTCTTATGGGACATTGATCCACAGGGCTCATCGAGTTTTTATTACAAGGCGAAACCAAAAGTACACCCCGGGATAAAAAAGCTAGTAACGAAGGATGCCGACCTGGAAAGTGCAATTCTTTCTACAGATTTTGAATTGATGGACCTGATCCCTGCCGATAATTCTTCCCGTAGCACCGATATAATGCTCGAAGAAATGAAAGGAAGTAAGTATAGGCTCAAAGGAATTTTAAAACAATTAGAAAGGGACTATGATTTTGTTTTCATCGACTGCCCCCCGGGTTTTAGCGCCCTGAGCGAAAACTTATTTAATGCGGCAGATATCGTTCTGATGCCCGTTATCCCAACAACATTATCAATCAGGACTTATCAAATGGTAAAAGACTTTTTTAAAGAAAAAGAATTGGATATTAATAAAATGATGTGCTTTTTTACGATGACCGATCAGCGTAAAAATTTACATAATGAGATTATGCAAGAGCTTTATAAAGACAAAAGATTCTTTCAGAATTATATTCCTTACCTCAGTGATGTTGAGAAAATGGGTATTTACAGGGCACCGATTATGGAATTTGCCAATAGCAGTTATGCCGCCAAATGTTATCGGGAACTATGGACCGAAATAAAAGAGGGCGTGGTGGAGTAACCCTCACAATCGCAAAAATGGAAATAATCGGATTGAGAATCTACTTTTTTATAAAAGAATATTACAAGGTTATTTTAAGAGAACCTGCTGTTAGTGCTTTAGTAAACGCTGTCGGTTGTTGATTAGAGTCAAGTTTCGATAAAGTACCGCTAAATGTTGCTGTTGCAGAAGTAGTGGAGGTTAATGTCAAGGTGACTGTGCCTGAAGTTAAAAACCACTCGGCGCCTGAATTGTCGAAATAACTTATGGCAACAGCCCTTATTAAGTTAGTAGCAGAGGGCGGACTAAAACTTCCTGATGAGATTGTCCCGGTTGAATTATAAAATAATATTTGCATGTTATCCGCGCCTGTGCCCGGACTAGAAAGGTCCCCTACAACCTGGAGACTACTTGGGAGAGTGGCATTATCGAGGGTACCGGCCAGGTTGTTATTAAACTGGTAAGCCACCCCGGCAAGCGTAGCCTTAAGGAAATCGCCATTACCGGTGGCCGCGGGCTGGAAGGCAATACTGAAGGCGCAGCCATTGGTTCCTGGCCTATAGCTAAAAGTGCCCTGAGCGAGCCCTGTATTTGTACTCGATAATGATATTGTTGCAGGTCCAGCAGCAGCAAACGATCCTGTTCCGCTAAAGGTAACACCATTAGAACTGTTGGTAGTAAGGCTATATGTTCCTGGCGTTGTTACATTTACCCCGAGTACAATAGTATTCGAAGCGGTTAAGGCTGTCCCCGCTGTGTAAGTCCCTCCAATTGCAGGGCTGGCACAATTACCAGTTCCGCCATTAAAAGTGAATAGTGCCGAGCCTGAGCCTGCACCGCCACCCCCTGTTCCAGTTGCATAGGTGATGCTGAAGGCACAGCCATTTGAACCCGGTTTATAGCTAAATGTTCCGGCCGCAGCAGGAGTATCAAGGCTGGTCAGGGTAATATTTGCAGGCCCGGTGGCACTAAAAGTTCCGGAGCCTGTAAACGTGACCCCGTTAACGTTATTGGTGGTCACAGTATAGCTGCCAGCAGTAGTCACATTAACGCCAATGCGAATAGTATTTGAAGCTGTCAAGGCTGTTCCGGCGGTGAAAGTGCCGCCGATAACAGGTGAAGTACAGTTACCGGTGCCGCCGTTAAATGTATAAACCGCCGCCCCCGTTCCTCCATTTCCAGCCAAGAAAGGAACTGCGAATGAGCAGTAAGCTGACCCAACGTTGAAGTTAAAACTTCCGGCGGCTGACGGTGTACCGGAGCCGGTGAGACTTATCACTTGCGTACCAAGGGAAGTGAATACCCCTGCATCGGTGAAAGCAACGCCGTTGATGTTAGCAGTAGAAATTGTATAATCACCGATTGCAGTTACATTGGCTGTTATAAGGATTGTGTTTGATTGATCCAGTGCAACTCCAGCTTTGTATACTCCACTCATCGTCAATGGAGAACAATCTCCGGGAGCACCATTTAATGTAAATTTAGCAGTCCCGCCTGTTGCTCCTCCTCCGCCAAATAAGCCTCCTTCTTCTGCGCTAAATTCCTTTTCACATGACAGCAGGCCAGAACAAAAAATTAGCAAGAAGAGAATTGAGTTGATAGTACGAGACATCTGTTTGAAATTATAGGTGTAGGCAAAAATAACGACGGATCTGAAATCTTCACCAAGATACTTCAAAAACAGAACTTTTAAAAGTGACAATCTTCCTTTCGAGAAAAAATTGTTTTTATATTTACAAACAGGGTTATTAGTTTTTACAAAATAAAAAGCACGTACATGAAGAAAGAGCATTATGCCTGGTTCAGTCCTGCCTTGCAAAAAGAGATGCCAGTCGCGGCTTATGGTGATTACGGATTTGCTCTTTTACTGGTTCCGACAGCAGCAGCTGACTATTTGGAGTATGAACGATTCCAGCTAATTGATACCCTTGCACCTTTCATCAACTGCGGAAAGGTGAGGGTATTCTCCATTAATAGTATTAATAATGAAAGTTGGTTAAATACCCAGATGGCGGGTGAGCATAAGGCAATACGTCATAACCAGTTCAATGATTATATTTTTAACGAGGTTATTCCTTTCATAAAAGCAAATACTTCTGCAGAAACCCCCATAATTACCTGCGGGGCGTCATTTGGAGCGCTGCATAGTATGAACCTTTTCTTAAAAAGGCCGGATATCATAAATGGGGTAATCGCGATGAGCGGTGTTTACAACCTGGAAGAATATAGCAAGGGCTTTTATGATGACCAGGTTTATTTTAACTCTCCCTGTCATTATATCCCAAACCTATCTGATGAATGGCTTTTAAGTAGGATTCGGAATAGTCAACATATACATTTATTATCAGGGAGCGGCAATTACGAAGACCCGGAGGCCTCGCGGAATTTTTCCGGAGTCCTTAATTCGAAGGGTATTCCTCATGAGCTTGACATTTGGGGTTCGGAATGGACTCATGACTGGCCGACCTGGCGGGCGATGTTACCCCATTATATTGAAACCAGATTCTGATATTTTAAACATAAAAAAGGATGGAGTAAACTCCATCCTTTTTCTATTTAGAAACGGTAAGACTAATTTTTAACCAGTTTATGAGCCGTTTTTGTTCCATTTGCATTTATGACCTGCAAAATGTAAACCCCTGCCGGAATATTGTTTGTTTGCACGTTTTCAGTAACAGGTCCTGAACTTTTCACGACCCTTTTGGTCAAGATTGTTTTTCCAGAAATATCAGATAGCACAAACGAATAAGTTCCAGCAGCCATATCTGTGATTTGAACCTTGAAAGCAGTGGTGAAAGGATTAGGGTACACTGATGCTTCCGGGTTTAAGGATGCAATTTTGTTGTCAGCCGCAATTGCCGTCTGAGTGATAGTTTGCGTGCCCGTCTTTGCCGCAACGCCTGATGCACCCTGTTCGATTATGCTAAAGCCAGCAAGATAATTATAGGTTCCTATTTTATCTATAACCACCGTAATGTTCCCGGAGTTGTCGGGGATTATTGCATCAAACTTGGCATAGTCGCTAACATTGCTATCAGTACTGACCGTATCAGATAAATTGCCGATATAGAAAGTAGTTTTATTTCCTGTATTTTTCCTGCTGCCGTAAAACTCAACACGATATTTTTTTGATGAACTTAACCCTCTTAAAACTAATGTTCTGTAACTGGTAGAAGCAGAATTATACCTCAAAACTACAGGTGGAGGCGTTGTTGATGCCGAGGAATAGTCAGAACCGTTATCTACTATCAGAACTTCACCAGTGATATTCGCACTTACAGTGCTTGCCGTTCTGTCTTCATATAATAAAGAAGCACTAGTCAGGCCTGAGTTAAAACTCCAGTTATTCCATTTAAGATCCGTACTTGGGTTTGATCCACCATAAACGTTTACACGAATGGCTTTACCAGTGGTTGTTGTGATTGTGGTGGTTGCGGCGTTTACCGTTACGGCAATAAGAGAGGTTGCATAAGCCCCAAGATTATCCGTCACTTTCAATTGGTATTGGTATGAGCCCTGGGTTAACCCTGTAACCGTTGTTGTGGCCGAATTTGGACTGGTAATTACTCCACCATAGCCCACCATTTGCGACCATTGATAAGTTGAGATAGTACCATCCGCATCTGTCCCGGTACCTGTCAAGGTTACTTGTGAAGTTGGAAGAGTAATAGTTTGATTAGTTCCTGCATTTGCAACTGGAAAAGCGTTGGTAGCACTATTTACAGTAAACTGCATAGTGTCTTTGTCAATTGCACCACTATTATCTGTTACCTGCAGTTCGAACAGGTAAATCCCCTGAACCAAGCCACTTATGATTGTAGTTGCAGAAGTAGGAGAAACTATCAATCCTGTTGCCGGTCCGGAGACTTTTCGCCATAGATACCCCGTTATTGAACCGTCCGTATCATTACCACTACCATTTATTGTTGCACTATTAGAAGGAAGAACTTTTACAACATCAGCACCCGCGTTTGCGGTTGGAGCAATATTAGTTGCACCAGTGCAAGAAAGCGTATTGTTAGTAGTAGAGCTTCCAGCTACGCTGGCTAGCACATAAACACTTAACCAGTTAGAGGGCGCATTGGTAATGCACAAAGTATTGTTATAAACTGAGGAAGGGTAAGAGTTGAAATAGTAACCTGTAACAAATATACCGCCTGCTGTTGGTGGATGGTTAACCGCGTTATTATAAATATTGACCGTTTGCTTAGGATTATTATCAGTAGTAATCAGAAAGTCGCTTACATAAAGGGAGTGCTGCCCTGTGGTACCGTTAGGATTTGTATGGCCGTCAAGACCGCAACTATCAAGCGTGTTTCCATATATTTTTAAAAGACCATAACCAAAGGCCTCAATACCGTTACCCGTTCCTTTCGATATTGTATTATTATATACATCTCCGTTAGTATTGGATCCGAGAATGATCCCTGCTTGCTGACTGCTCATATTAATGAGGCCATAGTTACGGACCGTGTTATTAAAAATCTTACATCCATTACGTGCATTAGATAGCTGTATACCGTCCCAATCAGTTCGCTCTACCAAGCAATTACTTATTTCGACGCTGTCAAGTCTAATAGGAACAATAGTAGTATCCTGGCCTGAATAAGAACTTAATACAGTTAACCCATCTGGTTGTGTGATACCCACATACATACCTTCACCATGTACATCATGAATCCACATGTTTTTAAAGATCATTTTCGTCATAGTGTTAGTCGCATTTGCCCAGGTTGTTTTATCGGCATAAACCACATCCTGCTTGCAATACACGCCCGTGCTGCCGCCGTAACATTCTACATTATCAACTTCGATATGGTGTGCCATAGTTACTGCCATAGTCCCGTTTGTTACCTTAATACCGTATGGTGTTGGGCCACCCCACAACTTGATATTATGCGCGTTCCCTTTAATACGGAACACGGGTGTACTTACAGTTGTCATAGGCATTATTACAAGTGGACGGCAGGCATCCCCACCGATATTATTGAACTCAATAACGCTGTAAGAAGTTCCGGTAATTTTTACGGTGTCTCCACCTTTCCATAAAGAACCATTTGGACGATATATTTCGCCCGGACCAGTTTGGCTTAGATAGTAGGTAACAGGAGCATTTGTATTGCAGCTTCCAGCCGGAAGTGCTACCGCATTAACGATTACGTCTACATTGTCTGTAGATGTAGCACCTAAATTGTCGGTCACTTTTAGTTGAAATGTATAAGTTCCCTGTGTTAGCGCACTTATAGTAGGATTTGCTGCGCTAATACTGGAAATCGTACCGCCCGTTGGCCCATAAACCTTAGTCCATTCATACGATGCTACTGAGCCTCCGGCATCTGTTCCGCTGCCACTTAATGTAACCGAAGATGTCGGTAACGTGATAGTCTGGTCAGCGCCTGCATTTGCAGTTGGAGGAGTATTAGCGATCGTAGTAACGCCTTTTGTCTGACGCGCAAGCCATTGATATAGATTTTGATTTATGCCATCTAATGTAAAAATCCCAGGCTGTGTACCTCCGCCTCCGTAAAAATTAGACCAGCAACAGTGGCCTCCGCCACCAAAATTTGTTTGAACATATATTCCTGAGTTAGCCTTTGTAGCATTCATTCTGTCAATGCGCGTTGGCATACCCCTATTATCATACATTTGTTCGAAACCTAGAAGACGGCCACCGGAAAGCGCAAAATTGTCAAAAAGATTTGGGTAAGGAGCGTTATCATCTGGGGTTACACCTTCCACCTCCACTACTGCAGCAATTTGGGAAGCATACGTATAGGGACCTCCGTAAGAATCCCCGGTAACGAATGTAGTACTGCACCAGCCACCATGAGAAAGACCGGTGAGATATAATTTGTTATTATTAACCCGGTATAACGATTTAATAGTTTGGATCTTTTCATTCATCATCACCTCCGTAGGATAAGCTGCAGGTGGTTGAAGGCTAATCACTATAAACTCCACCGTATTACCATCTACAACAACATTTCCGTTCCAGCCCTGGCTGATATAGGCACCCGGGCCATTTGAAATTACCGCACCTGCATATGTTCCAACTTCTCCAACCCCTGGAAAAAAGATGATCGTTGGATAACTTGTACTCGTGCTGCTGTAACTCGAAGGAAGATGGACGTAAGCATTCCATCCATTAATCTGAGTAAGTGTTTGTTGACTGTAAGAATTTAGAGAGAAAAACAGGCATAAGAGGGTACACAGCAGAACATAAATGTTCCCGGGGGTTCTTTTCATTGATTAGCGTTTTTTATATTAATACTAGATTTCAATTTTGTGTAATCGTTGGGTAATTACATTTTTTTGCTTTTTGCTGGTCTAAAACGGGCTACTGCTATGAGGCTCTGTTTAGTTTTATAAGGGTGGAGTAACGAATGACAGGAAAAACCGTGTTACTCATAGATTCATTGCAAATAGACAACTTTAAATTTCCCTGCCAGGTAGTGTGGTCTGTTGAATTCTTGTAGTAGTATTTACGGTATTAGTAATAGTTCTACTATAATATGGTAGTGGAAAGGACAGCATGTTTGTGTATATTTTACACATATTTGTCTTTAAGGATAATTACAAAACTGGCATTCACTTATTTGAAGGAATGCCAGTTATTCGACGGAAACCAATATTGAGGAATTTAAAATTTGATCACCTTCCCGGTAGTTGTTTTATTACCGTAAAATAGCTTTAAGAAGTAGACCCCGTCGCTAAGATTTCTAATATTGATATTGGTGGCTGTAAGACCGCGGGATTTAGAACCATTGATTTTTTTTACGATCGTTCCTGCCGCGTCAGACAATTGTATTATATAATTTCCTGGAACTGAAGAAGGTAAATTTACAGTTATAAAATCATGTGCAGGATTCGGATAAAATGATAAGTCAACTGCGGCCGCTTCAGCTCTTAAAGAATTTTCAGAAAATTTACTTTCCCAACTCGAGCGGGCAACCAGAGCCGCAGGCTGTTCAGTCACCTGGAAACCTGCAAGGTAATTCCAAGTACCGATACGGCTAATATCTACATTTATTTTTCCGGTAACGTCAGAGCGCACGTTTGTAAATTTGGCAAAATCATTTACATTATAGCTCGTAGAGATTGTATCGAGAGCGTTGCCTATTTTAAGCACTGTACTGTTGCCCGTGTTTGATCGACTGGCGTAAAATTCCAGTGAATATAACTGGTTAGTGTTGAGGCCAATGATACTTAAAGTTCTTACGCTTGAGTTTGCCGAATTGTAACGTAGGACCTGCGGTGGGCAAACAGTTGCGTCAGAGGCATAACCAAGACCGTTATCTGAAATAATCCCTGTACTCGTAATGCTTGCACTTACATTGCTGATCGATCCGTCATTATAATTGAACTTAGTGCTTGTTGTACTAGCCGTCATATCCCAGTTATTCCACTGGGAATTCGTATAAGGGTTTAGACCTCCGTAAATATTAACGTTGATTTTTTTAGATGTGCTCACGACAGGTTGGACTAGAATAACAACATCATCATACGTGGAGAGGCCTCCGATATCAGTAACGGTGAGTCTAAAGGTGTAATTTCCTGAGCTTGTAAAACTTACCGTAGTACTGTCGTTAGACGGGTTTAAGATCTGGGCGCCGGACGGTCCATTTAAATATTGCCATTGATAGGTTAATTTTGAAGCCTCCGGATCATATGAACTTCTTCCGTCAAGCAAAGCGCTTGACATAGGTAAGGTAATAGTCTTATCGGCACCTGCATTCGCTACCGGCGGTGTGTTACCATTAGCATTAACAGTCACGCTGATCGTATCGCGCCCCGTCGCTCCGATATTGTCTACTACTTTTAATTCAAACAAATAAACACCCGCTGTTGAAAAATCAACGGAAGTTTGAACAGCGGTGGAATCTAAAATAATTGCAGTTCCTGAACCACTAATTTTTCTCCACCTGTATAATGCTATCGTCCCGTCAGGATCTGACGAAGCACCTCCATTCAAATTTATAATATGATTAGGTAGCGTAAGGGCCTGGTCCAAACCGGCATTCGAAATGGGGGGAAGATTACCAGCAGAGTTGACTGTTATGTTCACCGTATCGCGGGAAAAACCTCCCGAGTTGTCAGTAACTTTCAATTCAAGCAAATACAAACCGGCGGTAGAAAAATCAACAGATGTTTGAGCAGCAGTAGTGTCAGAAACAACCACGGTACCAGGGCCGCTAATTTTCCTCCACCTGTATAAAGCTATTGTTCCGTCAGGATCAGCTGATGCGCTGCCGTTTAAAGTTGCAATATGATTAGGCAGAATGAGCACCTGGTCTGGCCCTGCATTAGATATTGGCAGTGCATTATTTGCGCTAACCCGAATTGTGATACTATCCTTGCCTATTAACCCTGCAGCATCCTGAACCGTCAGTTCGACTGTAAATGTTCCGGATGTAGATGCGGAAAACGCAGGAGTAGCGGTTGTAGTTCCCGATAGTGAGCTACCCTGCGTAGTAATAAGCCTCCAATTAAATAATAAAGCTCCCCCCTCTGGATCAAATGATTTCGAACCATTAAGGTTGAATGAAGCAGAATTTCCGTTAACCAGAGTGTCATTCCCTGCTTTGGCTACAGGCGGAAAATTAACCCCTTTTCTTAAGCAAACACTATCCCATAAATTTTCCTGAACCATCCTGGTGAATAACACATGGTGGCCATAATTATTAAGATGTACTCCATCCCCAAAAGAGTAAAAACTATTTATAGTTCCGTCAGCATTTGCTACTGTAGACCAGAAATCGACGGCTTTATTTCCATAGGTTGTATTTATCCAGTCCCTCAAATCCATTTGAAGAGTGTTTTCAGATATACTGAGGCCATTTCTAGGTTGAGTAGTGGTTACCCATACTGGGA
>JANXYS010000163.1 GCA_025355935.1 Chitinophagales bacterium
TTTCGTAAGAGTGTACATTCCTTCCTTTTCACCTTCCATTTTTTTACCGGATTTGTCTAACAGGATAATATGACCTTCTTCAACAAAATACTTAACCGGCCCGTCCGACATTCCTTTTAACTCGATGACTGACCCGCTTGCCCAAGTAAAATTTCCATGTTCAAGAACTGTTTTTGTCTTTGAATGCCCAATCATCTTCGTAGCAATCATGTAAGTGTTTCCGTTATGCAACATAATCTCTGTTTCGATCCCCGCACAATCTTTACAAGGTAATATTCCTTTGTAGGTTCCTTTCCAATCCAGCGAATCCTGAGCGGTGTGAGAGGTATCAATTGCGGCAGTTATCATATTAGTATCCGTAGGCAATTTTACTGCACCGATACTATCCGCATAGTTATTATTTTCCTTATTGCTTTTAACCTGGCAGGAACATAATAGAATGATGGAAATGTAAATACAAAAATGAACAAGCCTCATGGTATACTAATTTACTTTTGATCTGCACTCACTGATGATTCCATCCACTTTTTCTTTTGTAAGATGTTCACGATAATTTTTGCCCAACTGCATCATCGGCGCATAACCACAAGCGCCGAGGCATTCTACCGTTTTTAACGTAAATAGTCCATCGGTGGTAGTTTCTCCAACGTTGATATTTAGTTGTTGCTTTATATAGTCGCTGATGTCGTCGCAGCCATTGATCATACATGGGCCGGTTTGGCAGACTTCGAACATAAATCTTCCAACTGGTTTTAAATTATACATACTGTAAAAGCTGGCTACCTCGTAAACTTCAATGGGCTCGATATGTAGCAGGGAGGCTACATAATCCATAACCGGTACATCCAACCACCCTTCAAACTCGTCCTGGGCAAGGTGCAAGACCGGGAGCAATGCGCTTTTTTGCTTACCGTCCGGGTAGCGCTTTATGATCTCATAAACCTTGTCTAACTTGTCTTGTGAAAATTGAACATCCATAATTTTATTCTTGAATCTTAATTTTTAGACTAGCCATCTAGCTCGCCGGCAATGAGATTTAAACTGCTCATTGTAATGATTGCGTCACTTAGCATCCCTCCTTTAATTAATTCAGGGTATGCCTGGTAATAAATAAAACATGGGCGGCGGAAATGAAGACGATACGGTGTTCGGCCACCATCACTGATAAGATAAAATCCGAGTTCCCCATTAGCACCTTCTACAGAATTGTATACTTCTCCCACTGGCATTTCTGCTTCACCCATCACAATTTTAAAGTGATAGATAAGGGCCTCCATTTTAGTATAGACGTCTTTCTTTTCAGGAAGGTAGTATGCGGGTACATCCGCATGATAAACTTCAGCTTCCGCACCTTTGATGTTCTTCACTTTTTCGTAGGCCTGTTTGATGATACTGAGGCTTTCCCACATTTCCTGGTTGCGAACCAAGAACCTGTCATAACAATCTCCCGTTTTTCCTACCGGGATGGTGAAATCAAAATCTTCGTAACTGCTGTAGGGTGTATGCACTCTAACATCATAGTCAACACCTGCCGCCCGAAGATTGGGACCGGTGAAACCATAATTCAATGCGCGTTCGGCAGAAATAGGGCCGCAACCTATGGTACGTTCCATAAATATGCGGTTGCGGGTAAATAAGTTTTCAAATTCGCGAAGCTGCGCGGGGTAGCCATGTTTCTCATCAAGGAATTTGTCTAGTTTCTCCCAGGCGACAGCTGTAAAATTTCGTTCAAAGCCGCCGATACGTCCAATATTAGTGGTAAGTCTTGAGCCACAAATTTCCTCATATATTTCATATATCAGCTCCCGGAACTGCATAAGGTAAAGGAACCCGGAATATGCCCCGCTGTCCACTCCGACAATTGAGTTACAAATCAGGTGATCGCTTATTCTGGAAAGTTCCATAATGATCACCCTTAAGTAATCTACCCGCTTAGGGGTTTTCACACCGAGAAGCTTTTCGCAGGTAAGATGCCAGCCCATATTATTTATGGGTGAAGAACAATAGTTAAGCCTATCAGTAAGTGGCGTTATCTGGTAAAGAGGCCGACGTTCCGCAATTTTCTCAAAAGCACGATGGATATACCCAACTGTTGATGTTGCTTTTAAGATTCGCTCGCCATCAAGTTCAAGTATATTTTGAAAAACACCGTGTGTCGCTGGATGCGTAGGCCCGAGATTCAATGTGTTGGTCTGCTTCTCGAGTGAACCTTCCGGCAATAAAATGTGATCTGATGTATCTACCATTTATTATTGATATTTAAAACCATTTTGATTATAGTACTTCAAAATATTATTGTCTTCCACCTCTCCCAAACATTTCGTCATCTTTATCAATCCTGGTCTGGTCTTCCAAAGGAAATTCTTTTCTCATCGGAAAATAATCCATTTCATCAACATTCAATATCCGGATAAGATTTGGATGGCCGACAAAATTTACTCCGTAAAAATCATATGTTTCGCGTTCCATAAAGTTAGCCGACATGTATAATGCTGTTGCACTAAATACATCCGGCTTGCTGATGTCGGTAAATACCTTGAAGCGAATACGGACATTATCTTTCAGGTTATGTAGATGATAAACAACTGCTAATTCAGCTCCCGGGCTTCCCGGGTAATGAACAGCCTGGAGATCAGTAAGAAATTGAAAGTTTAAGACATCGTCATCAAAAAGGTACTGTAAAACCTTAAGATTCAAATCTTTTGGCCCGGAAAACGTGAGCATTCCGTACGGTTCGCCCCAGTTGTATAAAACCTCGCCGAATTTCTCTGTAAGTTTTTGTTGTATCGTTTCGTTAGTTAAAGCCATATTTTAATAAGATCAAAAAATTGAACGCCGGGAAAAAAGCCGGACATTTTTATATCGCAAGGGAGGTAGCACAGCTACTGTATCCCATAACCTGATAAAAGCTCTTTATAATGATCGCCATGACGGCGGCGCAAACTTTCATTTTGAACAAGGTCCTGGATCTTCATAAATCCATCCAGAATTGCTTCGGGCCTCGGAGGACATCCGGGCACATACACATCAACGGGAATTATCTGGTCTATGCCCTGTAATACAGAATAGGTGTCAAAAATACCGCCACTGCTAGCACAGGCTCCGACCGCCATTACCCAACGCGGTTCAGCCATTTGGAGATATACCTGCTTAACAATTGGACCCATTTTTTTGGCTATAGTTCCCATAACCATCAGCAGATCACATTGACGGGGGGAGAAACTAACCCGCTCAGATCCAAATCGCGCAAGGTCGTAGTGGCTTCCCATTGTGGCCATGAATTCGATTCCACAGCAACTGGTCGCAAATGGGAGGGGCCAGAGCGAGTTCTTTCGTGCTAAACCAACTACTTTTTCGAAGTTTGTAGCCATAAATCCCTCTCCCATATAACCTTCGGGGATACCCTCAAATTTTATTGTATTATTGAATTGTACCGGACGTGCCATAATAAATGCAATTTGCTAATTGCCAACGTGCCATTGGACATTAATCGGTGTTTTCATGCGTTTGCAAACTGGCACGTTCGCAAAGTAAGGAGGTATTATTCTTCCCACGTCATTGCTCCTTTCTTAAATATATATATGAATCCAGCAAGAAAAAACGCAACGAACATAACAACTGCGCCGAATCCCGGCCAGCCAAGTTCCCTGAAATTAACAGCATAAGGGTAGAAAAAGATCACTTCAACATCAAACAAAACAAAAAGTATCGCCACCAGGAAGTATTTGATAGCTATCGGCTGGCGGGCATTACCCTTAATCTCGATGCCACTTTCAAAGTTCAGGAGCTTATCTGAAGTCTTTCGTTTCGGCCCCAGGAGATCAGACCCGAAGATCATGAGACTGAGCAGTCCCACTGCAAAAAATAGTTGAATAACGATAGGTAAATAATTACCTGCATTGTTTAGATCCTGTACCTGAAGTAAATAAAAATCCATATGATCCTAAGATTTACGCAAAAATAAGCCAGCAGACTCAATATCCAATATTCCGATTTATAAATTACTCAAGTAAAAAAGCCTGCTAATGTTAATTAGCAGGCTTTTAAAAAATATGATGGTTCTGACTATTTTTTCTGGGCAGGTTTTGGCTTAGCTGCGGGCTTAGATCCTGGCTTTGCCGGAGGGGAAGGTTTAGAAGACGCTGCCGGCTTTTTTGGAGCTGCATTTGGGTCGTTCTTGCTAATAAAATCGCGATTAGTGATGAGTTGTGCATCCGTAGGATCTAGTGCAAGAGCCTTGTCTACGTAGCTTAATGCTTTTGCCTGGTCCTTTTTTACATTATAATAATATTCGATAAAGTAACGATAAGCACCCGTTAATTGATCTTTCACTTTTGATTTGTCCGGCGCAGCTTCCCCAACTGCGATGGCTTTCTCATAGGAGGGGATAGCAAGACCTTGTGCGCCAGTACTGTCCATTCCGGCATTAGATTTTCCAATCATGTAATAACCAAAAATGTCATCCGGATATTTCACGGTGTACTTATTAAATATATCGATAGCCTGCGGAAATTGACCTGCACGGAAGTAATCATAACCTGCATAATATAAATCGGTCTTACCGTAATTTTTCTTTACATCCAAAATTTTCGAGTACCAAAGGGCAGCTGATTTATAATCCTTCTGAGTTTCATACGCCTGGGCTAATGATTTTAAATAAGCCGCTTTATTCACCTCAACTGTATCGAGTGCTACAGCCCTCTCTACCAGCTGGCCTACACGAACTTCGTTACCGGGGAACTTAAGCAGAAGGGCAGCGTATGCAGAATAATCTCCGCCTTCGATTTTGCTTGTATCCTGGCGTTTAAAATATTCTTCAAAGTTTGATTTTGCATTAACAGAATCTCCAAGCCTGTTGTAGGCAAAGGATTTAATTTTATAAAGATTTACATAAGGACTGGCGCCTTCAGCAGCTATACATTCATCAGCTTTTTTAACTGCTTCAGCAAACTTTGCCTGAGCGTATAAAATGGAGGCCCTATATGAACAAGCTTTAGGATCATCATCAGATGAAGACAAATATTTTTCAAGAAACTCAGCACTTCTACCAACATTGGTCTGATAATAATAGCTATACAACGTATTGTACACCGGGGCATACTTAGCATCTTTTGCAATGGCATCATTATAATATTTCATATACAGCTCCTCTTGACCATATCCCTGGGTTTGATAAACTCGACCCGAGCGATAGATAGCACGGGCGTAATTTGGGTCGATAGCTAAAGCTTCGCCATAAGCTTTTATGGCGTTCCCACCATCTGCCAGCTTGCGGTAGGCATCGCCTAAATTGGCCCAAACCTCAGGATCTCTAAATTTCTTGATCTGTGTAGCCTGCCTTAATTTTTCGATGGCATAATTTGCATCTCCATTGCGACTATCCGGGTTTCCATTAGCAAATCCTATTGCGTTCAGTACAGCAATACTTTTACCCTGGCTTAAAGATATAGCCGTTTCGAAATGTTGCTTCGCGTCGGCGGTTTTTCCTTCCAATAATTCTACATGGCCAACACCAGCAAGAATCAGCGCGCTATTTGGTGCAGCCGCCATTCTTTTCAGATAAATGGCTTTAGCTCCGGCAAGATTTTCAAGACCAATCTCTGCCTGGCCCAGCCAGTAAACTGCTTCTTCATCGTTAGGATTTGCTGCTAAAACTTTTTGAAATACATTTTTAGCACTTTGAAACCTTTCATAATACATAAATTTCTTACCATCACTTATACTTTGCGCAACCAAAGCGCTGGTAAAGAATAAGGCAGCTAGGAAAAATATTCCGGCTTTAATTTTCTTCATGAGTTTTATTTTGTTTTATAGACTGGTGCAATGTAAAAAAAAATACAAGATTCTGTTAAATGCTTTATTGATTAATCTTCGGGGATTTTTTGATTGACTCTTACGTTCCTGATATCAAAATCCATCACTGGTCCCAGGTAAGCTCTGCTGAAAATTAGTTGGCCTCTTTCAAACTTCAAAAAGCTGGTAAACCCTGTTCCCAACCCCTCAAAATTTTCTTTGATCACATAATACAAACCTCGTACCAAAGGGTACCTATGTGTTAAAATGCTTTGCTGCATTGGCTTTACGTAAGGTGTGTCCTTACAAAGCTCACATCTTACATAAGCAATTTTTATTTTTTGTAACATCTTCACCTGAGTAGGAATTTCAGGATTTCCGACCCAATTGATGCCCACCAAACCAACTGCATCGGGAGTTTTAGCCACGTATTCAATCACCGCCTGTGTGTTTGAGGCAGCCTTAACAACACTTGTATCAAATTTTCCCCCCTTCAGCACAGAATCTGTTATAAAACGAACCGTACTGGTGGCATTTAACCCATCAAAAACAATGCGCTGATTACGGTTGACTTTGCCTTCAAGCTGATCTCTTAACCGCTGCATAGTAAAAAGGGTATCGTGACTTGCGGCATTTACAATAATGGCTACAGCGTCTGATGCAACAGGCTGCGCGCCGGGAATATAATTAAGAGAGTCAATTAAATACTTCTCTTCTTTTGGAAGCAGGCCCCTGGTTATTATAACAAGACGGGTTGCGGTATCAGAAAAGAGGTCCCGCAGACAATCAGCTTCAGGCTTGTACGCTGCAATAATGTGCGCATCAGGAAAAGATGACTCATACATCTGGATCTGATCCTCTATTACCGGCCTGAAAGACTCATCGGCACTTATATGTATAGTGCCGCTGATTGGAGTATCAGAAAGATACTTGCTTTGGTTTTTCGACTTGCAGGATAAAACCATAACAGCAACCAGTAAAATCCCCAAATACATTCTGAATCGCGTTATCATCTCTCTTTTAAATAATTTTTTTTGTAGCCCCTGTAGATCCTGAATGCACCATAGACGGTACAAATGCTCCCGAATATTCGCATGGTAACATCATCGAAGCGCGCTTCTATGCCGGTATGAAATTGTTTAATGAATATAATAAAGATGCCCATTGCAAGCCATAAAGCTCCCATACCAAAATCCATAACGCTTCTCATTCGTATGTATCCCCGGTGCCGTTCTTCCTGCGGGTCCCTTTCAAATTCTTCCAATGCCATAGATTTATTTTAGAAACAGCAATTTACAAATAAAACTTTAAGGGATTACTCAACGGCCTGAAACTTAACAGGGATGTTGTAAAACACAGAAATATCCTCTCCCTTGGTTTTGCCAGCTACCCACTTCGGCATTTTTTTCAACACGCGTAAGACTTCGTTATTAAATGCCTGACCGCCATCTTCTATTATTTCAAAGTTTTTCAAAAAGCCATTATAACCAACAACGAATTTGATCTTAACGCTAACAGTTTGCCCCGGCTCTAATTCCTGCGGATTTCGAAGGTTTTGTTCCAAAAACTTTCTCAAAGCTGTCATACCACCCGGAAATGAAGGCATAATCTCCGCCGTTTCCGAAACTGCATCTACCACCACCGCTAGGGTTTCCAAACCTTTAGCTACAACATCCCCAAAATCACCGGCACCTGATGTTGCTATGAGCGGCGGCGTGCTAATATCGCCAGGAAAAGTTTCACTCCCAATTTTCAGGCTTTCCAAATTGTGCGGCAACATAGATTTTATTGCTTCTTTAGTTATAATGATATTTTTAGCCCAGGCTTGACTACTGGCTTTAAGTTGTTGGATCGGTGGCTTAATATGCTTGTCTGGCAGCTTCGATTTTTCAACGGGCAGTTGCGGGATTTGAACTGCGACTGTGTCAATGTCAGGGATCTCAAGCCTGCTATCTTTCTTTTGAAGATATAAAACGAAGCAGACCAGTACAGCAGCAAAAAATGTAATACCGAGGGATTTTAGTAACCGATTATTATCAAACTTTCGAATGACGTACGCGCCATAAATCTTATTTCTTTTTTCAAAAATTATATCGATGAGGTCACTTTGTAAAATGTATTCGCTAGCCATTTGATTTAATTTTTAAGTGAAATAATTGTGTATGCGCCGGCATTAATAAGATGCGCTTGGGAAAACAATCCATAATTAATAATCAAACAACTTATAGGGCGAAAGCGGGTTGATGCAGTACTGCTTATCTTTGGGGAAGATCTAAAGAGCTTTATCAATGAAGATATTAATAGTTTGCCTGGGCAATATTTGCAGAAGTCCATTAGCAGAAGGAATTCTAAAACACAAGGCTGAGGAGGCGGGATTGTCCTGGCAAATTGATAGTGCGGGCACGAATGGATTTCACAACGGCGAACCTCCTCATCACCTGAGCCAGAAAGTGGCTATAAAAAATGGAATAGATATTAGCTGCCAGTTATCGCGAAAATTTATTCGGGCAGATGTAAAAATGTATGACCGGATTTATGCAATGGCTGACGATGTAATGGATGAAATCAGGCAGATTGCCGGTTCGGACTTTGTTGAAAATAAAGTAGGCTTATTTCTTGACGAACTTGCGGATATTCGTAATAAGAATGTTCCAGATCCATGGTATGGGGATGAAGACGGATATCATGAAGTGTTTGAACTTATAGAACGAGGTTCATCTGCTATCATAAGAAATTATCTTACACCAAAACAATTATCTAACACATAATGGCAAAACCAGGCATTCCGCAGGGAACAAGGGATTTTTCTGCCGACGTAATAAGAAAAAGAAATTTTATATTAAACACTATAAAATCTGTCTTTGAATTATATGGTTTTCAACCGCTCGAAACGCCGGCGATGGAAAACCTCGAAACGCTTATGGGCAAATATGGCGAAGAGGGTGACAAGTTAATATTTAAGGTGTTAAACAATGGGCTTAACGACGCTAAAAATATTGATAAAGCAAAAATGGGATTTGAAAGTCTTTTGCAGGGAAAGTCGACTTCCGCCCTCACTGAGCGTGCGCTGAAATATGATCTGACTATTCCCTTTGCCAGGTATGTTGCCATGAATCATGGACAACTAACGTTTCCATTTAAACGCTACCAGGTTCAAACAGTCTGGCGCGCCGACCGCCCGCAGAAAGGCCGTTACCGGGAGTTTACGCAATGCGATGCGGATGTTGTCGGAAGTACTTCTCTTATAAACGAAATAGAACTTACCAATATTTATCATGATGTCTTCACCAGGCTTAATTTACGCGGGTATGAAATTAAAATAAACAGCAGAAAAATATTAGCGGCTCTTGCTGAAAAATGTGGCGGATCTAACTTTTTAAATGCCATCACGGTTGCCATTGATAAACTAGATAAGATCGGCATCGGTAAGGTAACAGAAGAATTAATCGAACGCGGCGTCAACGTTGAACAGGTTGCTATAATCACGAAATATCTTTCTATCACAGGCACTAACACAGAGATTCTTCAGCAGGCAACTACCTTGTTAGGTGAAAATGAATTTGCACAGAGCGGCCTTAATGAGCTTCAATTCATTTTACAAAGAACCTCAAAACTTAACATAAAGGCAGATCTAACGCTTGCCAGGGGTTTAAATTACTACACCGGTATAATTTATGAAGTCAAAGCACCCGATAGTGTAAAGATGGGCAGTATAGGCGGTGGAGGCCGGTATGATGACCTCACCGGGTTATTTGATGTTCCGGGAATTGCCGGCGTAGGTATTAGCTTTGGTGTAGACAGAATTTATGATGTCCTGGAGGAACTTAATTCCTTTCCCGCTGATTTGCAGATTAGCACAAAAGTACTTTTTTTTAACCTGGGAGAAAATGAATCGGCCTGTGCGTATGGGCAAATGCAGGAGTTAAGGAGGGCCGGAATTTCCTGCGAACTATACCATGAACAAAGTAAAATGGACAGGCAATTTAAGTACGCAGAAAAAAAGCATATTCCATTTGCTGTAATAATTGGGAGCAAGGAAATAGAAACGCAAACATGTGTTGTAAAGAATTTGAGAACAGCTCAACAGGAAATATTGCCTTTCAACCAATTACCAGGATATTTCACTAAATAAACTGCTAGTTTACGGGTTGCTTCAAAATTCATTCTGTACAAATACAAAACAGCTTTTATGCAAACCAACTTTCTTTACCGTGCGATGGTGTTCCTCATAGCAATTTTTTTAACTGTTTCCTGCTCAAAGAAGTCAAATACCCAAGGCGCTTTAGTGCCTGCCAATGCTTCATTTGTCTTTCATTTTAATGGCGAGGCCATAATGAAAAAGCTGCCATGGGAGGAGGTAAAAAGCTCAGAGTTGTTCAAGCAAATATACTCAGATAGCAGCATGACCGACGTTATGAAAACAGCTCTTAATAATCCTGAAAATACAGGTATTGACGTAAAAAAAGACATCATCTTTTTTGTTGTAAAAGATACCGTGGGTGGTTATGCTGCATTGGAAGGATCGGTGAAAGACGCTTCCAGGTTTCAACAATTCTGTGCCGGCGCGTTAAAGAATGCAAAGGAATCTGAAAAGGAGGGTATCCATTTTCTCGTGAAGGATAAATTTACATACTCCTGGAATAAGGAAAGATTTATTATATTGATTGACGCCCCGGAAATGAAACAAATGAACCAGGTGGGGCAAATAAATGACAGCACGCAAATACCAGTACCGGCAGTAGTTTACAGGGATGGCACGCTTGCCGCAGTCGCGTTATTTAACCTTAAATCAGATAATAGCCTTACAAATGACGACCATTTCTCAGAACTAATGGGAAGTAAGGGAGATTTGCATTTCTGGATAAATGGCCAGTCAATTAGTGAATCGGCTATTGCAAATTCGCCGGTTTCACCGCTTGCAATGCTGAACCTTAACAAGCTTGCCGAAGGTTCGGTAACAGCGGGGACAGCCGACTTTGAAAACGGTAAAATTGTTGCGGAAGTAAAATCTTATTCTTCGAAGGTACTCTCAGATCTCTGGAAGAAATACAGTAGCACGAATCTTCAAACCGACATGATCAGGAAAATCCCTTCAAAAAATATTGCGGCTGTTTTCGCACTTAATTTTAAGCCCGAGGGCATCAAGGAATTTTTAAAGATCGCTGGTATGGACGGCTTTGCAAATATGGGTGCTTCACGCGTAGGGTTTACGCTCGATGAATTTATTAAAGCAAACGGTGGTGATATCCTATTTGCAGTTTCAGATATAAAGAGAGACTCGATGCACATGCCTGATGCAAATGTGTTGTTTGTTACAAGTATCGGTGATAAAACGGCATTTAGTAAATTGGTCGCGGCCGGTAAACAAATGGGTCCATCGATGACCGGAATAGGCGTTCCAGGCTTCTTTTATAATAGTGATGACCGGTATTTTGCTTTAGGTAATAAGCAAGAAAGCGTGGACCTTTATGCAGCTGGCGCGAGCAATAACAGTTTTGATTTTACAAGTAAAATTTCGGGAGGCGCGATGGGGGGTTACGTGAATTTTCAATACATATTGTCGTCATTAAAAAATGATGCAAGCAAGGATAGCATTGAAAATGCCATTACGAATGCATCTCTTAACATGTGGGATAATATGTTCATTAATGGAGGCGAATTTAAAAATGGGGCCTTTCAACAACATGTAGAAGTGAACCTGCTTGACAAGACTACCAATAGTTTAAAACAGCTAAATAGATATTTTGGTATTGTTGGTGGGTTGGAGAAAAAGAGAAATGCTTCTCGTAAAGCAACGTTGCCCATTTCCAACAAAGACGTTACGGCGGACTCTCTGAAAATGCATTGATAATTTGAAAAATGATCCTGAAGCCGCGATAAATTTTATGGCGGCTTCCTAATATTAAGTATGGAGAGTTTTGTATTAAAAAATATTATTCCGGATTTTCTTGAAACTGAAAAAGTTATTGGATCCGAGATTTGGAACCAGGACATCCTGATTTCAAAAGGACAAAAGATCCAGGTAATTGCCCCAAGCGGGAGTGGCAAGACTTCTTTAGTTCACTTCATTTACGGGCTACGAAAAGATTATAACGGCCAAGTACTTTTTGATGGCAATGATGTAAAAAGCTTTTCTGCAGAAAAATTGTCTGGATTTCGCCGGTCATTTATGAGTATAGTATTCCAGGATCTAAGACTTTTCCCTGAACAGACTGCAAGACAAAATATAGAAGTCAAGCGTCTGCTGGAACCATTTGCATCTTCAGAACGAATGGAGTATATGACAGCGCTACTTGGAATTCAGTCTAAACTTGATCAGCCTGCTAAGTTGTGTAGCTACGGGGAGCAGCAAAGAATTGCGATTGTTCGTGCACTCCAACAACCTTTTGATTTGTTGGTTCTTGACGAGCCCTTTAGTCACCTGGATGAAAGTAACAGGGAGAAAGCAATGTTACTAATACAGGAAGAAGTCGCTGCAAGAAACGCAACCATGCTGCTGGTTGATCTTAAACCCATTGAATATTTTAATGCCGATCGGATTTTACACCTGTAAATAGCAGGTATTTTTATTCATCTCAATTTCTCAGGATGGCGGTTGCCTTTAACCACATATCAGTCTTTCTTAATACTGGCCAGAACAAAGTTTCCAGGGCTTTTGGCTTTATTGGACTTGGAATCGGCGTATTGTTATTGTTATGCTCGGTGCAAATGTACATCAATATCAATCAACTCATCCGTGACAGGGACACGCCCAAAAACGGGTATGACTTTATTTCTCTTACAAAGTCGGTAACAAATGAAAACATGGGCAGCGACACAAGATTTACTACCGCAGATGTTGAAGAGATAAAATCAAAATCATTTATAAAGGACGCGGCACCACTGGTGAGTAACCAATTTAGAGCGAAAGCCAGTGCGGGCTCTATCATACCTTTTAGCACCGATCTGTTTTTAGAATCTATAAATGATAAATTCCTCGATACCCTCCCCACCACTTTCAACTGGAAACCCGGCCAGGCAGATGTGCCGATTATTTTTTCAGCCGATTTTCTTGAGATGTATAATGTTTTCGCACCAGCTCAGGGTCTGCCACAGCTGTCGGAGGCAAGCATTGGTGCGGTAAATATAATTCTTGAATGCTACGGATCTCTAGGTCAAAAGACATCTTACCAGGGGCATATAGTTGCAGTTTCAGACAGGATTAACTCGGTTTTAGTTCCAGAAGAATTTCTTAGGTGGGCAAATAAAAATTTTGGTAACATTGAAAATGTACCTGCTTCGAGGGTATACATAAAAACTGCTGATGCAAATGGTGCAGGCCTCCAATCCTTCCTGCAGCAAAAAAATTATCATGTTAATAAAGACAAAGTCAAATTCGGTAGAGTTAAACAAATCCTGCAGGGAATAGTTAGTGCCCTGGGAGGCTTTTCAGTCCTTGTGATCCTACTTGCCCTGATGTTATTTTCTTTTTACCTGCAGTTGATGATTGCAAAGAGCAAAGACAATTTGCGACTTTTGATGACGCTCGGTTATAGCCCTTCAGTCCTGAGTAGTACAGTAGCTAAAAAATGGATTCCCGTCTATGCGATCATTATAGGGAGCGCACTGCTTCTTGCCCAGTTACTGCATTTTATTTTTCAGCAATTTTATATAAACGGCAGGGAAATGTTATCCCCGTTCCTTCACCCTATTTCATTGCTGGTGGCGGTCATTTTAATGATTCTTTGCGTCGCAATTAATGATAGGCTTATTAAAAAGTTATTGTTCAGCCTTGTGTAAGAATGGCTTAAGTTGTTTCTGAGGGCTTCTTCCCCGAGCACTTTAAAAATTTCTGGTAAGGCTTTAACATTTAGGTTTTTAAACTATTTTCTCCATACCACGTCTATGCTCTATACACTTTAAATAAAAGAAACTATAGATGAAAAAATTAATAGCATTATCATTTGCGTTAGCAACTGTTACTATAAGTGTGTCAGCACAGCAGAAACGAGATATTTCTAAGATAAATAGTAGTACAACTCACGCTTCTCATCAGGAAGAACGCCATGAGAGAATGAAAGATCTTAATCTTTCGGATGCTCAGAAAGAGCAAATGAAATCTATTCGGAAAGACAAATCTTTGAGTAGGGAAGACAAGCGAACAAAGATGAATTCTGTATTCACCACAGAACAAAAAAAGAGACTTTTAGAAAAACGCGCCGGAATGGATGGAAAAGATGATGCGAAGGGTGAAAAGAGAGGCAGGGAACTAGAAGCAAAATTAGGTTTGAATAAAGATCAGGCGATGCGGCTGAAGTCGGTTAGTGAGGAACATCACGCAAAAATGAAGGCCTTGAAAGACAACCAAAATTTAAGTGCAGATGCAAGAAAAGCTCAAATGAAAGCTTTTCACGAATCAGCCGTGGCGCAGCGCAAATTGATATTGACTGCCGAACAGTTGAGGAAGATGGATGCAATGAAGAAAGAAGGACGAGGCAATCCTCGGTCGGAAAAAGAAGACAAGTAATCTACATAATAAAACCCTGATCCCTTAAGGCGCAACTACGGTTGTGCCTTTTTTTTCGAGGTAGGGGCAACTTTGACAAACTACCCGAAATAGTGCGGTCTGAGGATTTCCGTACCTTTGGGGCTCATCTACTGTTGGAAAACAGCAAAAATCTTCAACCATGAGCCAGGATGCTTTTAAAAAGTTTACCGCTAAAAAGAAAAACAGCGTATTAAAAGAAGAATATCGCCAGGAAAAGAAAAAAGTCCGCAAAGAAAAAAATGCTTATTTCGACAAGCTCAAAGAGGAGAAGTACCAGGAACGCATGGCAAAAAAGAAAGGTCCGGTTCCGCCAGCAAAACAAGTGCTGACAGAGAGCACTACGGTGGAAAAAGCAATGGCAAATTCTGCAGCCAGACCTGTTGTAAAGGGACCTCAAAGTGTTAATCAAAAAACAACGGATGAGGTAATGCCACTTAACAAGTTTCTTGCGCATTGCGGTGTTTCATCGAGGAGAGATGCAGTTGAACTTATTAGCAAGGGACTTGTAAAGGTTAATGGTGTACAATCAAGCGAGCCAGGCTATAAGGTTCAACCCACTGATGAAATACTATTTAACGGCAAAAAGCTGTTTGTTACCAAGAATCTCGTTTATATTTTATTGAATAAACCAAAGGATTACATAACAACAACAGAGGACCCGCAGGGCCGGAAAACTGTTTTACAGTTAATACAAAAAGCGACCTCTGAAAGAGTTTATCCTATTGGCAGACTTGATAGGAATACTTCAGGCGTACTCTTGTTAACAAACGATGGTGATCTTACACAAAAATTGTCGCATCCCAGCTACGAAATAAAAAAAATATACGAAGTTAAGCTCGATAAAAATTTAACCAAGGCAGACTTTGACAGCATCCTTACCGGCCTTACGCTCGAGGACGGATTAGTGTTGGTTGATAGCCTTGCGTACGCCGATAGCAAAGATAAATCAGTCATTGGAATAGAAATTCATAGCGGAAGAAATAGGATTGTCCGCAGAATTTTTGAATCACTCGGTTATGATGTGAAGGGCCTCGACCGCGTGATGTACGCCGGGCTTACGAAGAAAAACGTTGAGCGCAGCAAGTGGAGATATCTTAGTGAGAAAGAGATACGTTTGCTGAAATATATGAACGAATCGAAGAAGCGGGCTAATAAGATCCCTATGAGTATGAATGATTCTGTTACAGAAGATATCGAGCCTATAATTGAAGAAAAAACTAGCGTACCAGCTGAAAAAATGGCTCCAAAAAAAATTAAAGAAAAAAAATTAACGGATAAA
>JANXYS010000238.1 GCA_025355935.1 Chitinophagales bacterium
GATAGTTATAGCGGCGCCATGCTCGTCACTTCCACAAACATATACAACATCTTTCTTTCCTGCACGAAGGTAACGGACATAAATATCCGCAGGAAGATAGGCTCCGGCCAAATGCCCGATATGCTTTGGTCCATTTGCGTAGGGGAGGGCACTGGTGATCAGGTATCGTTTCGGATCAGTCATAATTACTTTTTATCATCCTGGGAAGTGAGGTAGTTAAGTCATTAGCAAAGAATGAATAATAGCTCTTCTGTAATCCCGAATGCTGCAAATTTACCTAAAGCCGCATCAAAACCCAAACAAACAAAAGCCCTCACTATCACTAGAACTTTTGCTGCCAAGGGCATATAACCGAAAATAATACTTCCTGTGTTGAAAAAACCACCAAGTTTTTGGTGCTTCACCTTAATTTCTACGCGGTCAGTAATAACCATAGCATAAGGCCGCAGATTTCTATAAATTTGATAAAGATTAATATGCTGATGCCCAATCGGGGGTAATAAGTTTTAATTTGTAAACCTAATTTTCAAATGAATCGCAAGCATTTCATTTCATCCCTGATCCCACTTTCTGCTAGTTTACAAATACCTCCCTCACGATCGATGGTTTTAACCGATCTTCCCGCTAAACCAATTAATCCTCCTTATCTAAAACGAGGCGATATAGTAGGTATAACCTGCCCTGCCGGGTACATCCTGAGTCCAGAAATCCAACCGGCAGTTAGCAAACTCAAGGAGTGGGGTTATGATGTGCGTATAGGCCAAACCGTTAACAAGAAAGATTTTGGTTTTGGCGGCACAGATGATGAGCGTCTCCAAGACCTTCAACAACAACTTGATGATCCATCCGTAAAAGCAATTTTGTGTGCACGTGGCGGTTATGGTGCTATCCGGATCATTGACAAAATAGACTTTACTCATTTCAAGACAAATCCTAAATGGATCATTGGTTTTAGTGATATCACTGTTCTACATAACCATATCAACAGTAATTTCAATATTGCCAGTATCCATTCTAAAATGTGCAATAGTTTTCCTGAAAACTGGCAAACCTCGGAACCAATCCAACAACAAACCATCGACAGTATACACAAATGTTTAAGTGGCGAAAAAATGTCATATTCATTTTCCGCATCCCCACAAAATAAGATCGGATATGGTTCAGGACAACTAGTAGGCGGAAATTTGAAAACTATTGAAACACTGGCAGGCAGCCCGAGCGACCTCATCACGAAAGATAAAATCCTATTCGTGGAAGATACCGGGGAGTATCTATACAGCATCGACCGGATGTTTTGGAACCTGGCGCGCTCGGGCAAGCTTAAAAATCTTAAAGGCCTCGTGATAGGCGGTTTCAAAGTTAAACCTGATGATGAAGGGGAAGAATTTGGCAAAACCCTTGAACAAATTGTCCTGGAAAAAACAGCCGCTTTTAAATATCCTGTTTGTTTTAACTTTCCTGTCGGACATCAAAAAAATAATTTTGCTTTGAAGTGTAATATGAAACATTCTCTGAATGTGCTGGAAGGAGGGTGTTCATTGTCTGAAATACGATAGGGCCGCATTTTTGTTGAACCAATTTCGAATTTGCAAATTTTCTTTTATTCCGTGCTTAAGCCTACTCCGCAAAACGAAAATATCATTTATTTTTACTGCCTAACTCGGTTAAATCATGACTTATCCTCCCAGCCTACAACAGGGCGATACAATTGGAATCACTTGTCCTGCTGGTTATATGCCCCTGGAAAAAGCACAAGCTTGCATAAATAAGCTTATGAATTGGGGATACCAGGTGATGGTAGGGAAAACACTAGGCAGCTCAAGTAATAACTATTTTAGTGGTACCGATGATGAACGGTTGGATGAGTTACAAGCGATGATGGATAATAAAGACATAAAAGCTGTATTATTTGGCCGTGGCGGGTATGGTATGACCCGAATTATTGACCGCCTTGATTTTAAAAGATTTCAAAAAAATCCTAAATGGCTGATTGGCTTCAGTGACATTACGGTTATGCATTGCCATTTACTTTCAAAGTATCGGATCGCATCATTACATGCTCCCATGGCTGCAGCATTTAATGACGACGACACCGAAAATCCTTACCTGGATTCTCTTCGGGATGCGTTAGCCGGAATTGCTGGAAAATATACTTCTCCTTCTCACCCCTTCAACATTACAGGTGAGGCCAAAGGAGTACTAACAGGAGGTAACCTTAGCCTTCTTATTAATATGATTGGAACGGAGTCAGAGTTAGATACTGAGGGAACAATCCTCTTTGTCGAAGATATCGGCGAGTACTTGTACAATTGTGACAGGATGTTATGGCAGTTAAAACGGAGTGGCAAACTAAAAAAATTAAAGGGGCTTATCCTGGGTGGCTTTACTGATATGAAAGATACGGAGCGCCCTTTCGGAAAAAGTATTGATGAAATCTTACAGGAAATTGTGGGCGATGCAGATTACCCCGTTTGTTATCATTTTCCTGTAAGCCACGAAAGAGAAAATTATGCGCTCAAAATTGGAATAAAGTACTCGTTAATTGTAAGAATCGATACCGTTGTTTTGAAAGAAAATTGATTACTTAAGTATTCGTTCCATAGCTGCAATATATTCCGGCGAAAAATTAAGATCATTATGCCCTGCCTTTTCAATTTTAATAAACGCATCTGTATTCTTTAGATATGGTTTCAATTTAAACGCGCACCGGTAGGGAATAATCCAGTCAGATCCGCCGGCAAAAACGGTAATTGGCTCCTCGGTTTCCTTGAGATATTCATAGGTAGGAATTTTAAACTTAATCATTTTGGATATTGGATATATATAACTGTAGGCATTAAAGACATCTGGAATACTGTAGTAAGGCGTTTCAAGAATTAGCAATTTATTTTTTGTTAGTGATGCTACATATGCCGCGATTCCCGAGCCCAGTGACTTTC
>JANXYS010000286.1 GCA_025355935.1 Chitinophagales bacterium
CCCTTAAATGTGGGCAGTTATACAGGGCTCATCATGATCGTAGGTATCATCGGCGAGAATGCAATTTTTACGTTCCTGCAATTCCGGGAATCCATGCAATCAGGTACCATTGACGACGCGATTGTGTACTCAATTTCTACCCGGCTGCGGCCCAAGCTGATGACTGCCCTCGGTGCAATTATTGCGCTGATGCCACTTGCTCTCGGGATTGGCACCGGTGCCCAGCTTCATCAGCCCCTGGCTATCGCAGTGATTGGGGGATTTGTTGTAGCCCTTCCATTGTTACTGGTAGTGCTTCCAAGTATGTTACGCATATTGTATAAAAAGACTAACGTGGTGCCATTAGAACCCAATGTTTAGGGATAATTGCATTCAGATTGTTTTCAGAATTGTGTCTTACCTTGAATTCTATAATGTTGCTATCAACCATTTTTCCGAAGAGTCACCATAATATCGACCGGCCCGACTGGAAGTTTATGAAATTAATGACAAACAAGCGAATTGAAACGCATGTGCGGCAGTTGTTCGAAACACATTTTGATCCGAAGCTCTTATATCATAACCTGCAGCATACATTGTCGGTTGTAAAGCGCGCTTCGGAAATTTCAAAACATGAATTACCAGGTGACAGAACAAGTGTTCTGTTTGCCGCGGCCTGGTTTCATGATACTGGCCAGTTATTAGGTCCGGCAAAAGAACACGAAGTGCGAAGTATTAATCTCATGCGTGAATATTTTCTTTGTGAGGGCGGTGAGGAAGAATTTATTGACAGGGTAGCATCCTGTATTATGGCTACCAAATTGCCTTGCAACCCCAAAAATATCGAGGAGGAAATTCTCTGTGATGCAGATCTGTATCATTTGGGCACGACTAAGTTCCAGGAAGCTAACAAGATGGTGAAGTCGGAAATCGAACTTCGGACCGGTGTTGTGCAGGATGGGTGGTATAAATCTTCGCTGCTCTTCCTCAAACGGCACAAGTACCATACAGGCTACTGCCGGTCGTTACTTCAACCTGGGATTAATGAGAATATAGCCCGTCTTTAAAGTAGGATACAAGAGAATCAGAATGACTATTTTTAACTATTGAACGTCCTGCAATTGCAGCACAGGTAAAATGAAAATATTAATCGTAGAGGATGAAAAAGAATTATTGCGCAGCATGGTAACTTACCTGCAGCGTGAGAATTATTATTGCGACACCGCAACCAGCTTTCTCGATGGTCGCAGCAAAATGGAAAGCTTCGAATATGATTGTGTTCTGCTGGATATCTCGCTGCCTGATGGTAATGGATTGCAGATACTGAAAGATCTTCGCGACAATCATAAAGTTGAAGGTGTGATCATCATTTCAGCAAAGGATTCCCTGGATGATAAAGTTGCCGGTCTGAACCTTGGCGCAGATGATTACCTCTCAAAACCCTTCCATCTTTCCGAACTGAGCGCCCGCATATCAGCCGTAATCCGCCGTAAGAAATTTGCAGGAAATACGGTATTAGTGTTCGACGATCTTGTAATAGATCTCCTTGCGAAAACCATCAATGTGAAGAATGAAACAGTAGAGCTTACCCGTAAGGAGTACGAATTGATGCTCTACCTTGTTTCTAATAAGAACCGCGTGATCTCTAAGAATGCTATTGCCGAAAGTTTATCCGGCGATGCTGCGCATTTGTATGATAACTTTGATTTCATTTACGCGCATATGAAAAATTTGAAACGTAAACTCGCCGCCGCCGGCTGCCCCGATTACATAAAATCCGTTTACGGCATGGGCTATAAGTTTGCAGTATCATGAAGCTGTTACAAAAAACCATCAGCCAGTACCTCCTATATTCCATGTTCATCTTGCTGGTGGGCATTCCTTTATTTTACGTCGTTATAGAAAACATTGTTCGCGATAATGTAGACGAGGAATTATTAAAAGACAAAAAGGCTATTGCTCAAAAAGCCTCTAGCTTCGTAGCAGAAGAGATTGCCGGCATTCGTTTCATCGACGAAAACTCGAGTATTCGTTCTTCAGGATTCACTCAACCCTTCGACTCGCTGCTTACCAAAGAAATGTACGATAGCAGTGAGCACGAAAACATTCCTGCCCGGATATTACGGTCAAATATGTTGGTGAATGGGAAACCCTACCTGTTGGAAATCCGGACCTCCTTACTTGAAACGGACGACCTGGTAAAGAGCATCGTGAAAGTCCTGGCCTTGCTGTTATTACTACTGCTTGGAGGTTTATTACTAATTAACCGGAATCTCTCGATACGCATCTGGAAGCCGTTTTATGCAACGCTTGAAAAGCTGCGTTTATACCAGGTTGAAAAGCCGGCTATCCTTGGTTTATCCGGCTCGTCGGTGGAAGAATTTTCAGATCTTAATAGCACCCTCGAACTGCTCACTACCCGTGCCCGGCAGGCCTACGAATCACAAAAAGAGTTTACCGAAAATGCTGCTCATGAGCTGCAAACACCCCTTGCTATCCTGCAGGGAAAGTTGGAGCTACTTATGCAGACAACTCCGTTAACTGCGGAGCAGGCTGGTCTTATAGACGAGCTTTCGGATGCCAGTAGTCGTATGTTACGGTTGAATAAAAGCCTGATTCTTTTAAGCAAGATCGAAAACAAACAGTTTCCCGAAACCGAGAATGTTAACCTGGGAGAAGTCGTATCGCATTTTGCAGCTATGTTTGCGGGACAGGTATCGCAAAAGCAGCTGGTCCTATCCGTTAGCATAAATGAAATGATTATGCTTCCGGTTAATCGGGATCTATTTGAAATACTTATCAGCAATTTGCTAGGCAATGCTATTCGTCATAACATTCCGGGTGGGTCAATCAACATAATCGCCGATACTCATGAATTAAGTATCCGTAATACCGGGCGTTTCAGCTCACTTGATAAAGAAAAAGTATTTGCCCGTTTCTATAAGGAAAGCTCTGACAGCAATAGTATCGGCCTGGGGCTTGAAATTGCCCGCAAGATTTGCAATATATCCGGCTATGCGTTGAATTATGAATATAGGGGAGGGGAGCATTGTTTTGAAGTGCGTTTTTATTAAATCACTTTGAGTTAGTTCCAAACCATATAGCCGCGAAGAAAAGGAGAAACACAAAGGTTTTTTATTTGGTTCACTAACGATCAAATGGACACGCCTCCCTGACCTCCTGGCGCTAGTGTTCCGACTTTAGGAGGATCACTAGTGTCTACTAACCTTGCAGGTCTCCGACCGG
>JANXYS010000297.1 GCA_025355935.1 Chitinophagales bacterium
ACTAAAAATGTAATTGATAAAGGAGCCCGTAATGTTGAAATTCTGAAACAACCTCAATATTCGCCCTACACAGTGGAGAAACAGGTAGCGATCATCTACCTGGGTACGCAGGGGCTTTTAAAGAATGTTGCTGTTAAAAAAGTAAAGGATTTTGAAGAACATTTCCTGATGGAGATGAATAACAAACTGCCGGAGGTACTTGCCGAATTTAAAAAGGGTAACCTGGCTGAAGAAAGCTTGAAAAAAATGGTTGACCTTGCGAATGGTCTTATTCCACAATACAAATAATTTAATCTGATTTTATATTTTCTGCCCCGGAGTTTCTCCCGGGGCTTTTTAATGCCTCAAATACTTACTTTATCACTTCAATAAGATATTAACTGAATATGTTGTGGATAAGACATGCGTTTTTTTTATATAAGTAGTTTGAATTTAAATATTGGGAAACTATCTTTATTTCCATAATTCTTCCTGGAGCGACTAGTGCTCATCTATATCCGTATCCTATTAAGCCCACACCGCCTATTTTTTTTCATAAATGTTTTGATAATGACTGCTCCAAATTTTTTAAAAGCGGGTATCCTTACCATTGTTTTAGTGGTCCTAAGCGTTGCAAGCTGGGAACTTCACCTCCGAAGTTCCGGTCTACGACCGTCGTACGATGATGGCGAAAGCTTATGGGCTGATAAACGGGCGATGGTATATATGCCTTCTGATAAAGCCACTGTGTTTATAGGCTCCTCGCGGAATAAATTCGATCTTGATATTAAAACCTGGGAGGACCTGACTGGTGAAAAGGTTGTGCAGTTGGCCATGGAAGGTATGTCTCCGCTCCCCGTATTAGATGACCTGGCCGCTGATCAAAAATTTGCGGGAAAACTTATGATTGATGTTACCGAAGGGTTGTTTTTTTCGGCTTCGCCGCGTAACACTTCAGAACCCAAAACCCGGATAGCATATTTCAAAAAACGTACACCGGCGCAGCGGTTTAGTTTTTTGGTTAACCATGTAGTAGAATCACAATTTGTTTTCCTCGATAAGAACTTTTTTTCCATGAATGCCATGCTGGAAGAATTACCAATACCCAGGCGGGGGGGCGTATTTGCACTCCCATGGGGCTGCCCTATTGAATTCGGCCGGGTGACGTTTGACAGGCAAAATATTATGACCGAGAAATTTCTCCGCGACACCAGTTTACAAAATAAAGTAACGGGATTATGGAATTTCTATCGCAGTATAAGCACTGATAAACCGGCTTCGGGGGCAACCCTGGATTCCTTTATCAACGTTGTAGTGAAAGATGTAAAGCTCATACAGGCGCGAGGCGGGAATGTTATCTTCGTTAGAACTCCATCAAGCGGACCTTATTTAATGGGCGAGAAGATGGGCTTTCCCCGCACTCAATACTGGGATAGAATATTACTGGCCACAGGTCGCCAGGGAATTCACTTTGAAGATTACCCGGCGACAGCGCATTTTCAGTGCCCGGAGTTTTCTCACTTAAAGCAAGCTGATGCGATCATATATACCCAAAACCTGGTGTCCATCCTGCAACAGGAAAAAGGCTGGGTATTTCCGCACAAACCAATGTCTCGTCCATAATTATAAACATTCAATTTTTAGCGATGGTTTTCAATTCTTATACTTTCATAGTTTTCTTCATCATTATTCTCATCCTGCACAACCTGCCTTTCTCGTGGCGGGCTAAAAAAATAAACTTGCTGGTTGCAAGTTATATTTTTTATGCGGCCTGGAATCCTCCGTTCATCCTGCTGTTATGGCTTTCAACGGTAGTTGATTTTTTTGTCGGCCGGGCCTTGTATCAGCAGGAAAATATCAACAAACGAAAGTTATTGCTCGTCGTAAGTCTTATTGGAAACCTTGGGATGCTTTGCTTCTTTAAGTATGGTACGTTCCTGTTAGAAAATTTTACGACGCTTGTTAATCTTGCAGGGATAAATTACCATCCTGCCAAGCCGAATATTATACTACCCGCGGGTATTTCCTTCTATACCTTTACTACATTATGTTATACGATCGATATGTATAAAAGAAAAAGTGAGCCGGTTAAATCCATGCTGGATTTTTCCTTGTTTGTAACTTTCTTCCCGCACCTCGTCGCAGGGCCCATCGTACGTCCTCCACAGTTGGTGCCCCAGTTCGAAAATCCGCACCAGGCGTCGCAGAAACAATTTTTGAATGGACTCTTTCTACTGTGCCTAGGCTTGTTTATGAAAGTGGTGCTTGCAGATAGCCTCCTTGCACCGGCTGCAAACATGGTTTTTAATTCCTCTGCTCAACTGCGCACAATAGATGCATGGATGGGGGTTCTGGCTTTTAGTGGCCAGATCTTTTTCGATTTTGCTGGCTATTCTACCTGTGCCATTGGCGTCGCTTCCTGCCTCGGCTTTGTGTTGCCGCAAAATTTTATGTATCCTTATGCCGCTATAGGATTTTCTGATTTCTGGCGCAGATGGCACATCACTTTGTCGTCGTGGCTGCGCGATTACTTATATATCCCTCTTGGAGGCAATCGTAAAGGAAGTTTCAGAACTTATATCAACCTAATGATCACTATGCTGCTTGGGGGTCTTTGGCACGGTGCTAACTGGACGTTTGTAGCATGGGGAGCGCTTCATGGCTTATATTTATGTGTTGAAAAATTTGTAAAGGATGTCTCCACCGCTAAAGTATCCACTCTTGCATATGCAAACGTGAACGAAATGCCAGGGTCCGCCATTCTCCGGAATAAACATCTTTCGAATCTGGCCCTTGCCATGATGACCTTTTTCTTCATTAATGTAACTTGGGTATTTTTCAGATCGCCCGATTTCACATCCGCCTGGCGAATGCTTAATTCAATGTTTTCACCCATAAAGGCCGGTACAGCACTGCTATCTACACTTGCTATTATAGAAGTTTGCATCATTACGTTTCTTATGGTGCTGGCACATTGGCTGATGAAAAATACCAAGGTGTTAGCCGTTGCCGAAAAACTCCCCTGGTGGTTGCTGGGTATTGCTTGGAGCATCATGATATTATTGATTATCTGGAGCCAGGAAAGCAGCAGCTCATTCATTTACTTTCAATTTTAACTACGATCTCCGCTAATAGGATGCACTCATGAATTCTTTTTAACATGAATGCAACATCTGCCTGGCACACTCGGCTTGCTCACGCTACATAACCTGTATTTGCTATTTTGTCATGCGTTTTTAAAGGGAATAGTATTTGTTACCTTCTAGGAAATTCATAGAATGACCTTTGAACTTATTGCTGTCTCTATTGTTTTCATGCTCATTGGAATGTTTGTGCAGTCACGGCTGAAATCCAAGTTTAAAGAATACAGCCTGGTGCCTACAAGTAATGGAATGAGTGGCGCCGAAGTCGCAAAAAAAATGCTTAACGATAATGGCATTTATGATGTGCAGGTAATGGACGTTGAAGGAGCCCTGACGGATCATTACAATCCTGCAAATAAAACAATAAATCTTAGCCACGATGTTTTTGAAGGCAGGAACGTATCGGCGGCTGCAGTAGCAGCACATGAATGCGGACACGCCGTTCAACATGCAACAGCATATGCAATGCTCCAGCTCCGCAGCAAGATTGTGCCAGCTGTACAGATCAGTAGTAATCTTTCGCAATGGATTATTATTGCAGGCCTGGGCTTCATGGGTTTTGGAGGAGGAAACCCTACCATTTTATTGGTAGGCATCATACTTTTTGCAGTAACCACTTTATTTACACTCGTTACCTTACCGGTAGAGTTTGATGCGTCTGCTCGGGCCCTGGCATGGCTAAATACGACTAAAATTACGTCTGGGAAACAGCAGGAACAAGCAAAGGACGCGCTGAAATGGGCTGCCTTAACATACGTAGTTGCAGCTTTGGCTTCGCTTGCCACCCTGGTTCAGTATATCATGATTTACCAGGGACGGTCGAGAAATTAATATGAAATATTTATCAGGATGATGACAGAAGTAAAATGCTCAACAAACAGGAACGAGATTCGTTAATTTTGTGAGACTCAGTTGTTTCTGAATTTTTAATTTATAATCGAATTCATAACTTACAATTTTAAAAATATAAAGCACATAAGATGGACTTTGGAAAAGAATTTGAAAAATATGCGATTCACCATAAAGGTATCAGCAGTAATACGCTTGATAGTTACATAAAATACAATGTAACAAATCTTACCCCGAACATTATCGAAGAAAGGCCTATGAATGTAGCTGTGATGGACGTTTATAGCCGTTTGATGATGGACAGGATAATCTTTCTTGGTTACCCAATCAGCGACGAGGTTGCGAACATCGTAACTGCCCAGTTGTTGTTTCTTGAGAGTACCGATCGTACGCGAGACATTCAGATGTACATTAATAGCCCTGGCGGTAGTGTTCATGCGGGTTTAGGAATGTACGATACAATGCAATTCATCACACCCGACGTTGCTACCATTTGCACAGGGATGGCGGCAAGCATGGCGCAGGTTTTAATGTGTGCGGGCGCCCATGGAAAACGAACCGCTTTAAGACATAGCCGTATCATGATGCATCAGCCAAGTGCAGGTGCTGGTGGCCAGGCATCGGATATCGAAATAACAGTGAACCAGATAAGGAAGCTGAAGCATGAATTGTATGCCATCATTGCTCACCATACCGGTCAGACAGAAGAGAAAGTTGCGCTGGATTGCGACCGCGATAAATGGCTTACTGCAGCGGAGGCGAAGGAGTACGGATTGGTTGATGAGGTTTTACTTACCAACCATCGTAAAATAAAAAAAGACTAACTGAAAACTTAAATTTAAATTATACATGATGAACGTCAATTATAAAATTCGTTTAGATGATGAAGAAGAAGTTCCTGAAATAGACATCCCGGAAAACCCAATGGAGAAGATGATGAGTGGATGGAAATTCGACAAAAAATTCATTGAGCAGCGGAAGGTATTTCTTTGGGGTGCCGTAGACGATAAAAGCGCAAAAGATATTACAGATCGTCTATTATACCTTGAAGCTATTGACCCTGGAAAAGAAATTACTTTCTACATTAACAGTCCGGGCGGTGGAGTTACCAGCGGCATGGTCGTGTACGATACGATGCGAATGATTTCGTCACCCGTAAGTACTGTATGTATGGGCATGGCTGCCAGTATGGGAAGTATACTTCTAAGCGGTGGTGAAAAAGGACGTAGATTTATTTTTCCAAGTGCAGAAGTGATGATTCACCAGCCCAGTGGCGGTGGACGCGGAACCAGTGCTGACCTTGAAATTATGGCCATACAGATTCAAAAAGCAAAGCAGATGGGAGCTCGCATACTAGCTGAAAACTGTGGACAGACAATCGATAAAATCCTTAAGGATTTTGATCGTGACCATTGGATGGATGCAAAAGAAAGCATTAACTACGGTATTGTAGACGCGGAACTTGATAAACTGTAGCAATTAATAAAGGATGTAAAAAATGCAAAGACCACGGTTCTTTGCATTTTTTTTGAAGTTTTTTAGTTGCCTTAAAGCAGATTATCTTTTCAATCTTTTAAAAATTCAACTTGCATTTTACTGATATCATCAATGCGAAAATAAGCCAGGAAGCTGACCGGCCCATGATGAAGAAAGATGTGTATCCGATAAGCCATGGGCTGGGGAAATATCTTTTTAAATATGGACGCGATAAGCCGTTGCCCATTAACTACCGTGATCTCCTAAATTACCGTTACTCCGATGCTATGCGGGATAAAAATGGGAAGCTCACACATTGGGAAACCGCAGTGTATGATCTCAAAGAAATGGAGACACTAAAGGAAAGCCTTATAGAGACTTACGCAGTTTTAAAAACGGAGGGTAACCTTCGTTACATTGAACATCTGGAAGTAGAGAGAATTGATTTTTGCGAATTCGGAAACAGTGTTCCTTTCCGTATCCGGATTAAAAATAAGGTAAACAGTAATTACGACCATTTCTACGTAAAAGTGGCAGATGCCAGCCGGGTATACGGGTTGGAACTTGAACACCTGCTCTCACCAAATTATATGGTATTTCTACACCACAAGAATACGCTGGTGGAAGAACACATTCCCGGTATACCTGGCGACATTTTCCTGGAGAAATATCTTAATAATCCTGAGCACAACAAGATCAGGATCGCTAAGGAATTTGTGAAGTTCAACGAGCGCTGTTTTGCCCGGCTCCTCGGAGATATGCGCAGCTATAACTTTGTGGTTGACATCACACCAGACATAGAAGATTACCAATATCGGTTTCGGGCAATCGATTTCGACCAGCAGTGCTATGAAGGCAACAAAAAATTGTATTTACCCCAGTTTTACAAAGAAAATTTTGAATTTGTAGATTTGGTCCTTAAGAATTTGAGTAATAATGTGATTGAACAATATCAAACCGAGGAACATACTACAATGGCCTATAGGGTAATAGGGAATAGCAGGCAGCTCATGGAGCTGTTCAACATTATGCTTAAAGACGAGTTATCGGAAAATTATAAGATCAAGCTGCTCCGAGGCGATCTGAATCTTCACTTTAACACCCACACTTTCGCAAAGTGTAATACCATGGGAGCAATCGTAAAAAAGCAACTAAAGCAGATGATTCAGAAACACTTAAAAAACCTAAAAAACTCTTAGCATTGAATACTTGCGGGGCCGGTGCAGCGTTTAGATATGGTTTCGTATCTTTGTTCTTACATTACACACTATTAAATTTACACCAAGGAAAGTATTAAATGGCAAAACAACAGGCACTTCATTGTTCATTTTGTGGCCGTAACCGGGACGAAGTAAAGATCCTTATTGCAGGTCAGGATGGACACATTTGTGAGAACTGTGTGGAACACGCACAGGAGATCATCATGCAGGAAATTGTGCCTAATAGCGAAGGCAAACACCCGGCTTCTTCAGCTCAATACAAACTAACTATTAAGAAGCCTATTGAGATAAAAAAATTCCTTGATGAATATGTGATAGGACAGGATGAGGCAAAAAAAGTTCTGGCAGTAGCGGTATATAATCACTATAAAAGGTTAAATCAAAAAGTTGACAACGAAGTAGAGATTGAGAAAAGCAACATTATCATGGTTGGTGAAACCGGTACTGGTAAAACACTACTTGCAAAATCAATTGCCCGGATGCTAAACGTCCCCTTTGCGATTGTGGATGCAACTGTTTTTACCGAAGCAGGATATGTTGGGGAAGATGTAGAAAGTATGCTTACCCGTTTATTACAGGCGTGCAATTACGACGTGGCAGCTGCAGAAAAGGGAATAGTATTTATTGATGAAATTGATAAAATTGCCCGTAAAAGTGATAACCCATCTATCACACGTGATGTTAGCGGAGAGGGGGTGCAGCAGGGGTTGCTTAAGCTCCTCGAAGGCGCGGAAGTGTTAGTGCCGCCGCAGGGAGGGCGTAAACATCCCGAACAAAAACTTGTGAAAGTAAATACTCAGAACATACTATTTATCTGCGGAGGAGCATTCAATGGCATTGATCGCATCATAGGACGCAGGGTTAATACCAACGCCATTGGTTTTAATGTTAATAAAGATTTGCAGGAATACCAACTCAACAATTTATTGCAGTTTGTAAATTCAGTTGACATTAAAGATTTTGGAATTATCCCAGAGCTGCTTGGGCGCTTACCCATCATTACTTACCTCAACCCGCTTGATGCCGTAACACTTCGAAGCATTTTAACCGAGCCTAAAAATGCACTTGTAAAGCAGTTTACCAGACTCTTCGAAATTGAAGGTATCGTTCTTAAATTTGAACCTGAGGTATTGGATTTCATGGTAGAAAAAGCACTGGAGTATAAGCTCGGCGCAAGAGGTTTACGGAGCATCTGTGAAAGCATATTAACCGACGCGATGTATGAGCTTCCCAGCCAGAAAGTAAAACAGTTTGATGTAACACTCGAGTATGCTACCCGGAAATTTAGCACGAGTAAACTTAGTTTGCTGAAGGTTGCATAACATGGGTTAGAATATTTTTAAAACGAAGCAATTTGCTTCGTTTTTTTTTGGATATGAAGGAAAGTTTTATAAAGGAATCCGGGTATTAGATAGTATCAATATTTTTTTAACTAGCATGTACAATTTTAGGTGGTTGAAATTTTTACGGTTAATTTTGTTTTTTGCATGTATCGCCGGAATCCGGTAAAATAACTCTTGTATCATCCCTTCACATTTTTGGGATAAAATTTAATTAAGATGGTTGATGTAATCCTGGGACTGCAGTGGGGCGATGAGGGAAAAGGTAAAATTGTTGATTATTTTGCACGTAATTACGATGTAGTTGCTCGATTTCAGGGAGGGCCTAATGCCGGCCACACTTTATACGTTAACGATAAAAAAATTGTACTTCACCAAATCCCAAGCGGGATTTTTCATGAGGATAAAATAAATTTGATTGGTGCCGGAGTTGTACTGGATGCAGTCACACTAAAAAGAGAATGCGACGCAGTGGCCGCCTTTGGCGTTGACTATAAGAAGAACCTTTATCTCAGTGAACGAACAAATCTTATTTTACCAACGCATCGTGCGCTGGATAAAGCCAGCGAACTTTCTAAAGGAACGGATAAAATTGGAAGTACTCTTAAAGGGATTGGCCCGGCTTACATGGATAAAACGGGTCGTAATGCATTGCGAGTTGGAGACCTGCTTGATAAAAGTTTTACAACCCAATACATAAAGCTTCGCCTGAAAC
>JANXYS010000465.1 GCA_025355935.1 Chitinophagales bacterium
AATCAAGCGCTAATCGACTCATCGTTAATTTTGTTTTAGCACGAATTAGAGCACGAATAAATTAAATTACATGAATGAGTCCACTTCGTAAACTCCCGGGACCGACGCTTAAGACGATGTGCGTTGCAAAAGCAGGTTGCAAGTTTCCTTCACTTTTAAATTTGAATTTTTCACAGCACGTTGTCTATCGAGAATCATTGATTTCGTTTAAATCATTCACATCAAAGTACAGACGGAAGCACTTTACAGTCATCGCTTGCTCAACACCGCCTCAATGCCTGTCCGCGGACCGCGGATCATCCCTCCGTATAGGAGGGAAGAATTCGTGTAATCGCTGTGGCCTTATACAATTACTCGCCTGTCCGTCAATTGCAAATTAGTGGAATTAGTGTAATTCCTGTTAAAAAAAAATACTACTGAAAATCATGAAGATGCACGAAGAAAGAAAAAAAGGGAAACACGAATTTTAAACACGAATTACGAATTAGGATCTGCTGAATCAAATGATGATCGGATCAGCGAATTTTGTTTTAGCACGAATTTCAGGACGAATAAATCAAATTTCACGAATGGGTTCACTCCGTAACTCTTAGGTTCAACGCTTATGGTAAGGATGTATAACCTTTCGGCCTCAAAAAATTAACCGTAGAAATACAAGGATTGCGCTGAGATTTAAGTTCTTCAGTAAGGTAAACTTAGGAGTGACGTATCGCCGCATCGAATCATAATTAAAGTATCCTTTTTCAGGGCTGGTGTACCTGGCTTTTGAATTTGTATTATATAGGATCCAACTTTATGATAAGCTACGTACGGAGTGTCTTTATTTACAGTTACTGTCATAAGAGAGTCGGATATTTTATAATTTTCGGGGGAACTATTTACAATCTTCAACACGCCAGTTTCAGTTAATACCGAATAGCCATACAATACAACCCCGGGCAATAAGGGACGGTTTAGGGTAACCTGGCTTAGTCCATTAGTTTTACATCCTTTTTTTGCCAGCCAGTAATAAAGTGTAGTATCAAGGGCCGAGAAAATAACCACTCCTGTAGCATCTGTCATCCGGGTTATGCCGCTGTCAGTTATGTTCTTATATAATCTGACACTTGCACCATGTACCAATTTTCCTGAATCATCTTTTAAGGTAATCAATAGCGTCGGCTTTTCCATGATTTCAAGGGGTTTGGAACACTTCATAATAAAGACGCTTACTATTATCATCACTAGTAACAGAAGGGAGTTATGTTTCATGAATAACTTTTCAATATGATGTTATATAAACATTTCGCTTAAGGTACATCGATTTGTGCACATCGTAATAAGATTATAAGATAGTAGCCTTAGCGGTATTAAGCGCCCGCTGCAATCTGAATACAACTTAGAATAGGTTTCGTTTTCTCTTGAAATGATATGAGATATTAAAGAATATTTCGCACTCTATATTGCTGCGATGTGTTAAGCTAGTTCCAGACCGATAACAAGTTTCGGGCAGTCTGAGAAAGGACAGTCACATTAAAATTTTGCGCTTATCCCTAAGTAGAAGCTTCGGCCTGTTGATGGAATGATACCCGGCCCAGGGTACTCATCAGTTCTGCGGGTGAAATAAGATTTATCCGCAAGGTTATTTGCACCTGCTTTGAAAATGTAGTTCTTAAATTTATACGAAGCACTTAAATCCAGGACGGTATAAGCAGGAATATAACCAGCAACCGGATCAGCACTCATGATTACGTTAGAAGCATCACCATAAGAATCACCAACCGAGTTTACCTGGAATGTTGTGGAGAAGTGTTCGGTGCTAAAAATTAATCCAACCCTTTCTATGGTTCGCGCGGCTGCGTCCACCCTGTTGCCCTTAAACTCGCCCGTAGTATATTTCGCATCGATGAACGCGAAAGAATTGAAGATACTCAACCCATTGACTGATTTAGCGTTTAGGTATTTTAAAATATTAAACTCAACATAGCTCTCAATACCCTTATGCACACTATTAGCTATGTTTTTGCGAATTGAATAATCCATCCCTGTTGCCTCATCTTTCTGAACCAATACGCCTATGCGCTTATTATATGCCAAGTAAAAACCACCGATGTCAAAATTTAAAAAATTTTTAATAGTCCCCCTGTAGCCGAGGTCAGTATTTGAGCCTTTAGAATCTTTAAGATTAGGGTCAATCTTTGAGGTTACACCAAATGGTTCAAGCTGGCTATAATCTATGGGCCTGTATGCCTGACTGAAATTTGAGTATATGCTTGTGTTGACGGTAGGCTTATATTCCAGGCCAATACCAAATAATGGAAGAGTTCGTGTGCGACCTTCATTAGAGAATAGTTTGACGTTTTCAACATTTTTGTAGCCTTTCGCCGAACTTTTCAGGTACTCAAACCGGAACCCCGGAGTAACTGAAAACTTATCATTTACTCTGAAGATATTCTCAACAAAAGGTGCCAGGTTAATAGTAGTAAAATTCAAATTGTATCCCCAATCCCCGCTTATAGCAAGGTCGAAATCACTATTGGTAGTACCTTCTCCACCACCCTGCCGTTTAAACCATGCATACGCAAACCTGGTTCCGGCGGCGACTGTGGATTTTTGCCGTCCTAAATAGTAACTCCTGGAAATCCTCAATTCTGTAGTAGAATTATGCATATTCTCCTGCCCAACTTCCCTTGCTACATGGGTTCCGGTTGCAGGATCAACATTATCTGCAGCTTCGGGCCCGCCGTCTTCATTCCGCCACACCAGAGAACGTTTGCTAAATAGATAGGAAGTCTTTAAACTGATAACTGTGCTGGCAGCAGGGTTAAAAGTAGCGTAAGCATTGACAATATTCCATGGACTCCGAAGCCAGTTTCTTGCCCGGGTAGAAGTTTTAGCATTGGAAGCGAAAAGGCTATCTGTTAAACCACCCGGCATTTTTATCCTATTTCGCATTAGCGAATACTCGACACCAAGATTAGTTTTAGGCGAAATTTTATATTGCATTTTTCCAAAACCTGATATCTGCCATTGCTTACTATTAGGACGGTACCCGTCGATATACCTGTATTGTACAAAACCATAATAGCTGAATTTGTTGATGGTACCTCCAATCGAATTAAAGCTGTTGACGAGGCCAAAACTACCAACCGTTTCAGAAGTATTAAACTCAAAACGCTTATTTAACGGAGCGTCTTTAGTAACGTAATTAACGAGGCCTCCAAACTGTGATCCAAATTGTAGCGAAGACGCTCCTCTAATCATTTCTATCCGGCTTACGCCCTCCATAGGCGGAAGATAATATGCTTCATTATACCCAAAAACATCTGCGCTAATATTGTATCCATTTTGCCGCGTATTCATTTCGATGCTCTGGCTTGCATTCAAGCCCCGTGTAGCTATGCCATTAGCTGTGAATCCACCACTCTCCGTTTCCACTATATTTAATCCTGGTACGCGGCCGAGGATCTGCCTGGTGTTATTGAGCGCCTTATTCGCATCCAGACTGTCCACTAAAATCACTTCATTCTTTTTGCCGGCATATATTATTCCATCTTTCGAATCCATCAGGTGACCAACTCCGTTCACCGTTTTATATCCTGTGATGGTTATTAATTTCAATAGTTGAGCACTGTCAGATCCTTTTACTTGCTGGGCATCGACGTATTGAATAGAAAAGATTGCAGCTAATGCAATAAAAAGATGTTTCATACGGGTTCCTTATTTTTTGTATTTGCAAAAGTGTATGAAACGTTTCATAGTGGATTATGTAATTGGGAAAAAAAAGTCGAAATGCGGAAAACGAAACTTCCAAGGGTAGTACTACGAATATTGGGCAAAAATATCTATATAAATCTGAGATGATCTAATCGGGGCCGATTTTCCCGCGTCTTCAAATAAATATCATATGTCCCCGGACTTCCATAAATCAACCGCTTTTTAGGCAATGCTTTTTAAGAATGGTTCAAATTTGGGAATTGGATCGAAATCTATCCAGACATCTGAGATGTAATATTATTATAGGGTTTTAAACGCATCGCGCGATTTAAAACAATGGATACCAGCATTTATATCTTTAAGCGTCAAAAATGATAAGGATCATTTTTCGCGTTGATAGTTGTCATTGCCCGTCTTTTCATGTGAATCTAATTTTGAAGTAGCATTTATAAGACGTATCCGTAAATCCGTCTGTAACCAAAAACGAAATAATGACTTCCCCCACTTCATCCACTGAACTGCAGCATCCATTGCAAACTATTGTTGAGTTAAACGCGCCACAAATGATGCATGCGCTGGTTTACAAGGGCTCTGGCGTAATAGAATGGATTGAAGTTCCCAAGCCTCTGCTCGAAAAGCCGACAGATGCAATTGTTAGAATAATAAAGACCACCATCTGCGGTACCGACCTGGGCATAATAAAGGGTAAGGTTCCGTCCGTTAAAGCAGGTACTACTCTTGGTCATGAGGGAGTTGGAATTATCGAAGAAGTCGGCGTAGCCGTGAAGAATGTTAAGAAAGGTGACCGTGTAATAATCTCATGTATAACAGCTGATGGTACCTGCGAATATTGTAAAAAGCAATTGTACTCTCATTGTGAAGATGGTGGGTGGATTTTAGGAAACCTTATTAACGGAACCCAGGCTCAATATGTGCGCATTCCCCATGCAGCGAATAGTTTATATGCGATCCCGGAAAATGCTGATGAAGAAGCGTTAGTTATGCTCAGTGATATACTTCCAACTGGATTTGAAATTGGTGTACTAAACGGTTGTGTAAAACCGGGTGACAGCATTGCAATAGTTGGCGCAGGGCCAATAGGCATCGCAGCTTTACTTACAGCTCAATTTTATTCTCCCGCAAGAATTTACATGATTGATGTAGATGATAACCGCCTGGCGATGGCCAGAAAATTTGGTGCAACAAATACAATCAATTCGGCAACTGAAGATGCAGTTAAGAAAATAATGGAGCAAACCAAAGATGGTGTAGATGTTTGTATTGAAGCAGTAGGCCTACCTGCTACATTTGATATCTGCCAGAATATTGTTCGTCCCGGTGGGCATGTAGCAAATGTTGGAGTTCATGGGCACAGCGTACAGCTGGAGATTCAAAAATTATGGATACAAAATATTACGATTACTATGGGATTGGTAAACACAAACACGACACCAATGCTATTAAAAAGTGTAGCTTCAGGAAAATTAGATCCGGCCCGGTTAATAACACACCATTTTGAATTGCATGAGATACTGAAGGCATACGAGGTTTTTGGAAACGCCTCAAAAGAGAAAGTGCTAAAAGTTATTTTGAACGCAGATACACTTTAATAAAGAACTCCCTCACTCTTTACAACCTTTACTAAAAAAATTATTCCCTGATATATATGACAAATTCGTTTAAAAAGCTCCTCACCACCAGTTCCTATATAATATTTTTTGTTACAGCAACCTCGGCACAGGAGGGGAAAAACATTGTGGGTACAAATCACTCTTCATTTGGCTTGTGGCTTTTTGCCGTGATATTTATAGTACCACTGTTGATTATAATCGGGAAATTATATTATGAGTTTAAAATGCAGGTGAAAGCAAATACAGCATTGGCAAAAGAAGGCCAGGTCTTAAAATTTACCCGTTACCTTAAACATCTAGACAGGAAACAGCTCGGCCAGTTTGCGAAACTGAAAAATAGAAAAGACAATAACCTGGACGGCAGTACAAATGCAAAAAACGTTATAGCCCTGATAATTTTATTAACCTGCAGCAATGATATTTTTGCTCAGGTAACCCCAGCATCAAAACCGCTTACGAGCCAGCCCGGTATTATTATTACGATTGTATTGCTACTTATCCCTATCCTGCTTGCCGTGGTGTTTGCATTGATGAAAGCAAATAACGCCATCAGAAAATACGCTAATATCAGTAAAGAAAAAGAAGTCGGACAATTTACCACATACGTACAAACATTAAACGATCCGGCAATTGAAGCTGAGTTGCTGAAAAGAAATGACACTGCGGATTATAATCTTACTCACACTGAACTTGGGGGTACCACGTTAGCGGAAGACAGCAAAGGAATCCTAGGTAACATCAGTGATAAGCATACTGCACATTTCACTGCCACTAAAAAGAAGGCCATTACACGGCCCGTTCTTGAACCGGACATTACAAAGCTCATTTTATGGTATTTGGGATGCTCTGCCTTTTGGTTGGTAGTGGGCACAGGCATTGGCGAATACCTGGGAATTAAATTCGTAGCGCCAGACACTGATCACATAAGCTGGCTGAGTTTCGGGCGTTTAAGGCCGGTACACACAAACATTGTATTTTGGGGATGGGCCTCACTGGCGATGATCGGGCTTGGATACTATGTTGTACCTATGGTAAGCAATGCAAAAATTTACAGTATAAAATTCGGCTGGGTGGGGCTCATCTGTACAAACATCATGGTCATCGCCGGCTCGCTTTGTTTGATGAGTGGCATCAGTAATGGCGGAGGAGAATTCAGGGAATATATCTGGCCCGTGATGGCGTTTTTCGCAGTGGCGCTGATACTCACTTTTATTAATTTTTTCCTCACAGTTGCCAAAAGAACTACAAAGGAAATTTATATATCCAACTGGTTCATCCTTTCAGCCATCTTATTCACCATCGTAGTTGCGTTAACAGCATACCTTCCATTTTGGCAAAACGGTATTGGCGAAACAATTGTGCAGGGCTATTTTATGCACTCAGGCGTTGGCATGTGGTTTACACTTTATGTAGTTGGACTCCTCTACTATTTCATTCCCCAACAACTGAACAAGCCAATCTATGCCTACAGTTTAGGCATCCTCGCCTTCTGGACCCAAATCATTTTTTATACGATCATCGGTACACACCACTTCATTTTCAGCGCTATACCCTGGTGGTTGCAAACAGTAGCCATTGTAGGAAGTATGGGTATGGTCATTCCTGTTGTAGCAGCAACGATCAATTTCACGATGACCTTCAAAGGGCACTGGAATAAGGTAGCAAATAGTTACACTCTTCCATTCTTTTTTGTAGCAGTGGTTTACTACTTCCTGGTGTCTATGCAGGGAACGGTAGAGGCTTTTAAGTTTACTAATCTACTTTGGCACTTTACTGATTTTACGGTAGCGCATGCCCATGCAGGCTTTTATGGCATTATAACATTCGCATTATGGGGTGGTATATATGCCATCGTCCCGAGGCTTACAGGGAAAGAACCCCCACAACACCTGGTGGGTGCGCATTTTTGGTTTGCATTTATAGGCCTGATATTCTATGTAGTGCCACTTTCTATCGGTGCTACTTACAGGGGGATGTTGTGGATGGAATCAAAACCTTTTATAGATAGCGTAGTCGTGATGTTCCAGTTTTGGATATGGCGTGCTATCGGCGGCAGTTTGATGTTTATATCGCATGTGATTTTTGCATATAATTTTTATAGAATGGTAACAAAAGAAACCGAGCCGCTTGATGTAACGAAAGAAGCTTTTAATCAAATGGAATTAGAAACCCCTGTAGCGGCATCTTAAATTAATAAAAGAAAAGAGGTATATAATATGAATGTATTCAACGATCATAAAAAACTATATAGCATCGCGGGTTTGCTTTTTATAACCCTCACTTATCTTACGGTAATTATGCCTGCGCTGCAAAACCAGAGAAATAATGCGCCGCTTCCCGGCAGCGTGCCCCTAAGCGGAGATGCTCTTGCTGGCAAAAATGTATACGTAGCTGAGGGCTGTGTTGGGTGTCACACGCAGCAGGTACGAAATGTGGATATGGATAAGGTGTTCGGCTCCAGGCCAGGTATTGCTGCAGACTATGCAAATTTGAAAAGAATGAATGTCTGGCAAAACACCTCTACCGTTATGGGAACAGAACGAACAGGGCCCGACCTAACAAACATAGGTGCCAGACAAACAAGCAGGGACTGGCTATTAATGCATTTTTATAACCCACGAACCGTGGTACCTCAATCCATTATGCCGTCGTACGAATGGATGTTTGAAATGAAAGAAAATCCCTCCAAGACGGATGTGGTGGTAAACATTCCGGCCAGTTTTTTAGAGGGTAAAACCGGGAAGGTGGTAGCGAAGCCGGAGGTATTGCAGTTGTACGCTTACTTGCTGACGCTGAAACAAACCAGTTTGCCGGAAGGCTTAACGCCCATGGAATTCCTGTATAAAAAAGCCGAAAAAGCAGCTGCAACAGGGTCTGGAAAACTGTCAATAGATGGAAAAGCAATGTATGCCGCAAATTGCCAGACCTGTCACCAGGAAAATGGTGAAGGACTCAAAGGTGCATACCCACCGCTGAAAGGAAGCCCGGTAGTAAATGGTGATGACCTTGAACTATATGTGGATATTATCATGAATGGCTATGATCCCAGGCCGGAATATGCATCTATGCCTGCCGTAGGAACTAACATGAACTTTACGGAAAACGAGGTGGCGGCTATCATTAATTATGAACGAACAAGTTGGGGCAATGCAGGCAAAAAAGTTACGACAGAAGAAATTAAGAAGATAATGGATTTCGTGAAAATAAAAGCCTCCGCAAAATAATACTCCCATGAAAAAAGTCTTTATTACAACCATTTTTACAATTGCAACCATGGTGCTCTGTGCCTGCCCGGTTTGTGAAAGAGCGAAAGCAAAAATTGCGTTCGGTCGGTTGAGTCATGGTGCCCTGCCTACAAGTAAGTGGGAGTATGTTGCCGTCTGGATCGTAGTGTTGATGGTAGTTTTAACGCTTATTTACTCAATTAAATGGCTGATAAATCCAAAAGAAAAGAATCAGAACCATATAAAGTATTCCATTTTAAATTTTGAATGATCATGAATATGCAAAGCAAAGTATTGATATTTCTGGATAACGATGAAAAGCCATACGGTGAATTTGTTGCTCCTATCAATTTTGAGCTGGATACCAGGAAGCTGGTCGATGGGGACCATGTGTTGAAAATAGTGAGTAAGGATCCGTCAGGAAAGGAAGGCTTGCGAAAAATACCATTTGTTGTGCGGAATGGCCCGTCGGTGGCAGTAGAAGGAATCAGCGAAAATGATGTAGTAGATGGTATTGTGCCAATCATGATCAATGCCTACAGCAAGGGTGATCAGAAAATATTCCTTATAGAAGGCAGTGAAACGCCAAGATCGATTCCAGCCTGGGTATGGGCGCTGGTAATTGGATTTGTCGGATGGGCTATTTTTTATGCAGTAACCTCTATGAATATGACTTTAAGGAAATAAGTGCTTTGATGTGCTAGTATTCGCAAAGC
>JANXYS010000343.1 GCA_025355935.1 Chitinophagales bacterium
CTTTCCACCCGATACGTTATGCCGACGTTCTTTTAATGTACGCCGAAGCATTGTTACAAACTGGGGGAAGTAAACAAGAGGTAGCCAACAATATTAATCTTGTTAGGCGCAGAGCCAGTAATTCACGACGCACCGATGCCGAGGCAATTAGCCGTGTTCGCGTTATTCAAAATATCCCATTAGCGGATGTTAAGGCTTCCGATGATTTGTCCAAAGCCATTAAGCATGAACGACGGACAGAGTTTTAAATGGAATACCAGCGTTTATTTGACTTGCAGAGATGGAATTCATATATAGAGACTATGAATAATTATTCAGCGAAACCCTTATCAAATGGTAAAGGCGCCGCGTTTAAAAAAGGCGTGAACGAATTGTTCCCAATACCCCAGGCAGAGATCGATCGCTCGGGAGGCTCGACTACCCAAAACCCGGGTTACTAACCTTTGAATGACAAAGTTTTTCTTCGCCTTAATTCACCAGAACATGCAAACATCTGACATATGAAAGCATACCGTTTTTTATTAGTTGTCACCCTGCTGTTTACATACGCTAAGCAATTGTATGCAACGCAGGACCCAAATGTTAAACCAGAAATTAGCCTGACGCTTATTCCTCCTTCGCCAGTAACCGATCAAATTGTGCTGGATGTAAGGGCGGGGATATGGAATAATACTAAAGTAAAAAAAACAATTCTTGTTCGTATTTACCTTGATAAAGAAGACAAGGCTAACCTGCTGCATCAGCAGACTGTGATCCTTGCGTCAAAGTCGAATACCGGTATAAAATTTCCATGGAAAACAACAGGCCAAGCTGGCAACCATAAAATAATTATGGTTACTAAGTCTGGCGAAAAAACCTTGCATACCGAGCGGCCCATGCAGGTCATCGCATCCAATATACGCTCGACCCGCCGCATTGATGGTGCCTGGCTTGGCTTTTATCATTGGAGTGAGGCAGAAGGTAAGTATTGGAATCCCGAACTTAAAAAAGTTACCGACAAGCAATGGGGTGAATTGATGAATGCGCAGCATGGTATTGACATGAATATTATAGTAATGCAGGATGTTGTTCGCAACCCAACAGCCTACGCTGGCAAACACAACATTGAGAAAGAAGGTTACAAGGGCATCCCTTATTACCCTTCGCAACTGTTTTCGGGACATGTTCCTATTGCAGCAATTGATCCTGTAGAGGCAGTGCTGGCCCAGGCTGATAAAGATGGAATGAATGTTTTCATGGGCGTAGGTATGTATGCCTGGTTTGATTTTACTGAAGGTTCTCTTAAATGGCATAAAAAACTCGCTACAGAGTTGTGGGATAAATACGGGCATCACCCGTCATTCTACGGTTGGTATGTGAGTGAAGAGCAGGATGGTGGCCTCGCTGATGCACAAGCCAGGAAGGATATTGTCAATTTCTTTAAAGAGTTCAGCAAATTTATCAAGGCTAAAACACCGGATAAGCCAATCATGCTTGCAACTAATTCACATAACCTGAGGGGGGCGGAGGATACCTATCGTAAATTATTACCTAACCTGGATATTCTGTGCCCGTTTGGTTTTCATCGGATGCCAGACACCGATCTCACGGGGGAACAGGCAGCTGCTAAACTTCAGACGCTGTGCGATGAAGCAGGATCACATTTATGGATGGACATGGAAGTATTTAATTTTGCCGAGAACAACGCGCTGGTGCCACGGCCGATCAGTGGCTTGCTAAGTGATTTGCACCGTTTCCCAAATTTCGAAAAGATCTTATGCTACCAGTATCCCGGCTTATTAAACAGTCCCGGTATATCAATTAAGCCAGGTGGGCCTAACACCGTGAAGCTGTACCTCGATTACAAACAATATTTAGATTCCCTCAAAGTAAGCGGCTACCCGCGCTACAAGAATATTGTAGAAACACATACAAAGTAAAATAATCTAGTTACCCGACATAACCATGCTATGAATACATATAAGTATAAAGAAATTTTTCGCAAAGAACTGTTGAATAATGTAGTTCCTTTCTGGATAAAAAACTCTGAAGATAAAGAGTACGGCGGTTTTTTTACCTGTCTCGATGAGAAAGGGAAACTGTATGATACTGATAAATTTATGTGGCTGCAATGCCGTCAGATATGGACGCTGTCTATGCTTTACAACCAGGTGGAGAAAAAGCAGGAATGGCTTGATATGGCGATTCGAGGGGCGGAATTTGTAAAAGGGAAGGGCAGGGATGCCGAAGGGAACTGGTATTTCTCGCTTACGCGCGAGGGCAAGCCAATTATCCAGCCTTACAACATTTTCTCTGATTGTTTTGCCGCCATGGGATTTGCTCAATTATACCAGGCAACCCAGAATGCAGAATATAAATCAATCGCTCTCCAGACATTTGACAATATCCTTAAAAAGCAGGATAACAGCAAAGGTATCTATAACAAGCAGTTTCCTGGTACCCGTCCGATGCGCGGCTTTTCATTGCCAATGATTCTTTGCAACCTGGTTTTGGAGATGGAACCGATCCTAAGCCCGGACCTGGTTGAAAAGACCATTGCCGAAGGCATGCATGCCGTTATGAAAACTTTTTATAAACCGGAGTTCGGCCTGATCCTGGAGAATGTTGCGCCGGACGGTAGCTTTGTTGATTCGTTTGAAGGAAGGCTACTTAACCCCGGCCATGCCATTGAAGCTTTGTGGTTTGTGATGGACCTTGCAAATCGCACGGGTGATTCCAATACCATCGCCGAGGCTGTTGAGATAACCCTTAACACCCTCGAATATAGTTGGGACAAGAAATACGGCGGAATCTTTTACTTTCTCGATGTAAAAGGAAGTCCTCTTCAACAGTTGGAATGGGATCAGAAATTGTGGTGGGTGCATATAGAAACTATTGTCAATTTGCTTAAAGCGTATCATCTTACCGGAGATGAGCGGTGCTGGACCTGGTTTGAGAAGGTTTACGACTATACCTGGGCACACTTTGTCGATCCTGTAAATGGAGAATGGTTTGGCTATCTCAATCGGCGCGGTGAGGTTCTCACACATGCTAAAGGTGGCAAATGGAAAGGCTTTTTCCATGTACCTCGTGGACTATACCAGGGCTGGAAAACCTTAGAAGCGATTAATGAAAAATCGGTAGTATTAACCAAATAGAAAAAAAAATGGCCTCGATAATTTTACAGACAGACGTCGTTGAAGAACGTCTTTATAAAAAACAGTCAAGCTATACTCCTGCACTCGTTGTGCTGGGTGTACTCTATTTTATGATGGGGCTAATTACGTGTCTTAATGATACACTTGTGCCTTTTTTTAAAAAAGGCTTTACATTAAGTTATACCCAGTCATCGTTAGTTCAATTTTACTTCTTTTTAACCTATGCAGTCATGTCGATACCTGCGGGAAAATTAATCGAAAAGATAGGCTATAAGAAAGGCATGGTGCTTGGATTTTGTATCTCCGCATTTGGCGCCATATTGTTTTATCCCGCATCGATTTTCCATGTGTATGCCTTGTTTTTAGCAGCTTTGTTTATTGTTGCTGTCGGAATTGTGATGCTGCAGGTAGCTGCAAATCCGTATGTAACTATTTTGGGACCCGCTAAAACGGCATCATCAAGGTTGGCAATGGTACAAGGTGTCGGTTCAATGGGCACCACAGTCGCCCCGGTACTTGGGGCGTACTTTATTTTATCGCGATTAGACACATCCGCCACTTCCAGCGAGGCGCTGCGTTACCCATACCTGGTGATAGCGGCAATCCTTATTGTTATTGCATTTGTGGTATCAAAACTTAGTTTACCTACAATCACGCCGTCAGCAAACAATCTGAGGGATGTGGAAGAGCCAACAAAAAGCGTTTTCACTTTCCGTAATCTTAATTACGGTGCAATTGCAATATTTTTATACGTTGGCGCTGAAGTATCTATTGGCACATTCATGACCAACTACGTGTCAGATGTTTTGAAACTTAGTGTGACGGAAGCCAATTCTTACGTAGCCTTTTATTGGGGCAGCATGGTCGTCGGCCGTCTGTTAGGTACTTTCATTTTAAAGACAGTAAGGCCAGGATTTGTGCTGGCTATCTGCGCTTCTGTAGCCGCGATCCTAATACTGGTGTCGGTAAATAATACCGGTCTTGTTGCAGTCTGGAGTATGATTGCTATCGGACTTTTTAACTCAGTTATGTTTGCGATCATATTTTCTTTATCTGTTAATGGATTAGGGAAGAATACTACCCGCGCGTCAGGGATTTTATCCACGGCCATTGTTGGAGGCGCAATAATGCCTTTCCTGCAGGGAGTATTGATAGATCATTTTACCTGGGCGATAGCCTTTATGCTACCTCTGTTAAGTTACCTGTTTATCCTTTTTTATGGCTTAAATGGTTACCGCTCTAAATACAATTTGAAATAGGAAATTTTTTATGCCCGGGGTATTTAAAGAATTTATGACAGCCTACCGCTTTATGCCGTTTATCAATTTGTCTCGTAGTATATTCTCGAAATATCTCTCTGAATAGCGGACGTATGCCAGGTACGGAAGGGTAAATCATCACTCTCCGCCAAAGTTCGTGTCCCCTCCGCCAAGGTTGTGTCCCCACGAACCTTTTGCCAATATGCTTCGCCTAACTTAAATAAAATTTCGTTATTTGCTGCATGATCCCATCGCAG
>JANXYS010000349.1 GCA_025355935.1 Chitinophagales bacterium
TATAGGTTCTGTTATCTGGAATCTGATGGTTGATTTCCCCGGATGTGACTTGATATTTGATTCTATAAATCCTACAAATGCTTCATCTACAGCGTCGGGGGCTATATCTATTATCAACTGCTTTGTGAGTGTCGATTTAACCGTCTCCAGCAGATGCAGTTTACTGATCTTGAATTCATAATTATCGCTGTTATAGCGTTGTTTAAATGCGCCTTCAATCATCAATATCATCCCTTTCTCCATGTAGTGGGTGTATTTGGCGTAGTCTTCACTCCACAACATAAACTCTGCCTTTCCACTAAAGTCTTCCAGGTGTAATATTCCGAAATTCTTACCCGTTTTTGTCAAGCGGTGCTGCGCATCAATCACCAGCCCTGCCATCCGGAATTGTTTGCTTGTGGGAACTACCCCGTTAGCATTTTTTACATCAACAAAATCTGCGAGGGGGGTGATATTATAATGCCTTAGTTCAAACTTAAAATTATCCAGGGGGTGGCCACTCATGTACATTCCAGTGACATCTTTTTCAAAATCAAGTTGTTCAATTAGCTGCCAGGGCACACAAGGACTGAGTTTTGGTGCAATGATGTCTGGCATCTGGAGATCGCCGAAAAGTGTATTACTGCTGCTTGCTGTATTACTTTGGTAGATTGCCCCAAACTTAAGGATCTTTTCCAGGCATGGTGCATCGCCTGGCGCTGTGAAGAAATACTGCGCACGATGCATATCCTTGAAGCAGTCAAAGGCCCCACTGTATATCAGGCTTTCGAGAGATTTTTTACTTACGGCGCGTAGATTAACTCTTTTTACAAGATCAAATATGTCTTTAAAATGGCCATGCCTGTTACGCTCGTCGATAATATTTTCAATTGCGTTCTCTCCCACACCTTTTAACCCGCTAAAGCCAAATCGTATTTCACCTTTATTATTAACCGCAAAGCCATTATTGGATTCGTTAATATCAGGTCCTAATACCTGCAATCCCATTCGTTTACATTCTTCCATGAAAAATGTAATTTTATCGATACTTCCGGCATGGTTCAATACGGCCGCCATATATTCGCTGGGGTAGTGTGCTTTAATGTAGGCCGTCTGATACGCAACAAAAGCATAGCATGTACTATGTGATTTATTGAACGCGTACTGAGCAAAAGCTTCCCAATCAGTCCAAATCTTTTCCAGTTTATCTTTTGGGTGTCCCTTCGCCGATGCCCCGTCCATAAACTGTACTTTCATTTTATCCAGTACAGACTTTTGTTTTTTACCCATTGCCTTTCTGAGTACATCAGCATCCCCTTTACTAAAACCCGCGAGTTTCTGGCTAAGTAGCATTACCTGTTCCTGGTAAACGGTAATTCCATAGGTATCCTGCAGGTATTCTTCCATGTCGGGTACGTCGTACGTAACTATCTCGCGTCCATGTTTTCGCGCTATAAACTGGGGGATGTAACCCATGGGGCCCGGCCGGTACAGGGCATTCATAGCAATAAGATCATCGAATTTATCAGGTTTTAATTCCCGCAAATATTTCTGCATTCCTGCACTCTCGAACTGGAACGTGGCATTTGTATCTCCCTTTTGGTATAAAGCATAAGTTTTCTCATCATCCAGTGGTATGTCGTCTATTGCAATAGAAATTCCATGATGTTGTTTGATAAGATTAAGGGCCGTTTTTAAAATACTTAGTGTTTTTAATCCCAGGAAGTCCATTTTGATAACCCCGGCTTCTTCAATGCTGTTACCCTCAATTTGTGTAAGCCATAATTCCGATTCTTTGGATGTTGCAACCGGAAGCAAATCTGTGAGATCGCGTGGGGCAATGATAATAGCCGATGCATGTATACCTGTATTTCTAACAGAACCTTCCAATATTTCTGCTTCATGTAGAATCCGGCTGTGAAGATCTTCTCCTGCATAAATCGCCCTCAATTTTTTTACGTTTTCGAGATCCTCAGCCTGCAACTGTTCTTTTTCTTCAAGGGATTTCTCCGCTGTGCCTTTTGCTTCCTTAATGGTGAAAGGTGCATGCAACAGTCGTTTGAGATTTATGCCGGGCCGTTCAGGAACAAGTTTACTAATAGCACGACTCTCGGCTAGTGGAAGATCCATTACGCGGCTAACATCCGCAATGCTGCTTTTTGCAGCCATTGTTCCATACGTAATGATCTGGGCTACCTGGTTTTTCCCATATTTTTGAACAACGTAGTCAATTACTTTTTGCCTTCCATCATCATCAAAATCCGTATCAATATCGGGCATGCTCTTACGTTCGGGATTCAAAAATCTCTCGAACAATAAATTATATTTAATGGGGTCGATATTGGTGATTCCAATACAATATGCAACCGCACTCCCTGCCGCTGAGCCACGCCCTGGTCCTATAAATACACCTATGTCACGGCCATGTTTAATAAAATCACTTACAATTAAAAAGTACCCGGCAAATCCCATCTTCCTTATAACGCCGAGTTCGAATTGAAGTCTTTCCTCACTCTCGGGTGATAGTATCTTATACCTTTCTTTTGCGCCACTCCAGGTAAGATGCTCCAGGTACTCATCCTGCGTTTTAAAAGTTGAAGGAACCTCGAAAAACGGCAATAATATTTCTTTTTTCAGGTCAAGCAGCTCAACTTTATCAATGATCTCATTGGTATTGTCAATCGCTTCGGGAATATCTTCAAAAACCTTTGCCATCTGGTCAGTAGTTTTTAAGAAAAACTGATCGTTTGGAAAGGCGAAGCGTTTGTTTTTTGTCATTACATCATCATCGCTAAACTCCCGCATGGCAGGTGTGCTTTGTTTTTCACCAGTGTTAATGCAAAGCAGGATATCGTGGGCATTAAAATCCTGCTGATCTACATAATGACTATCATTG
>JANXYS010000351.1 GCA_025355935.1 Chitinophagales bacterium
AGTGCGGGATTGTCTAATTGTTTTAAAAGTCTCATTTTTTTAGATACAATTCTGAAGTAGTTAGTGATTTTAGTGAATCAACATAAATTGTTTTAGAGACTATGGCTGATTTTATGGTTTGACTTTTAAAGCTTCAACTAATCTATCAGACATTCGTTGGCTGCTGACTTAAGTTGGTAATTTTGATTGTAATCCTTTAGGTGTTTCATTAAGATGACTACCGTGGGAATAAATAATTTTTTAATCTCCGGGAAATGCATCAAACTCTATTGATAAATGCATAAGTCTTTTATTGAAATTATCTACGCATTTATTAGTATGCATTTTCATTTTTAACTATTAAGCGAACTGAAAATATATCAACGTGACAGCGGCGGCAGTCATTACTATTAGAGTTATAAAACCTAAGACGTTGGACAATTTACCATTAGAATGATTTTTCATAATTTGTTTATTATTGGCAATATGTAAGATAATACCAATAAGTACCGGGGAAGTTAGCCCATATAGTATTGCAGTATAAAGCAGGGCCTTGATCGGGCTTATACCAAGTTCATTAAGTAATAAACCAACGATTAGAGAAATAATGATTACAACATAAAAAGGCCTTGCCTGATTGAATTTTTTGTCAAGATTTCCTTTCCAGCCAAACGTTTCAGAAATAATGTATGAAAGAGAACCACTCAATACAGGAATAGCTATTAAACCCGTTCCTATCACCCCGATTGCGAAAAGAAAGTAAGAATATTTACCCGCTATGGGCTCCATGGCTTTTGCAGCCTGTTCCACGGTATCAATCTGCGTGATCCCTGCACTAAATAAAACCGTGCCCGCGGTTAAAATAATGAAAAACATTACCATCACAGATAACAACATACCGAGTATCACATCAGCTTCCATACGCTTTATTAAAAGTCCCATAAATCGGTTCTCTTTCCTGATAGTATCGGAACCCTCTTCTGTGGACGTACAGATTTCTCTCCGTGCTAGTAGCAATTGTTGCGATTTTTGTACATCTTCGGCTTCCATAGAAACCTGCCAAAAGAAAAGGTATGGGGAAATAGTCGTGCCTAAAATAGCGACGATAATTTCTATAAATTCCTTATTAAACCTCACAGTAGGGATAAAAGTTCCCTTAAAAACCTTTCCCCAGTCGGGATGTGTAAAGAAAGGAATAGCTATATATAAAAGTAGTGAAAGGCACAGGTATTTTAGCACTTTTACAATTTTATGATAAGGTAAATAGACAATGAGAAATATGAGCAAAATAGTAAAGCCTATGCTGAATACCATCGGACGAACTGCAGGAATCAGTAAATGCGAAACCGCGCCCATTCCTGCAATGTCAGCACCGATATTTAAAATCATTGCCGGAACACTTAAAATCATCATAAAATATAAAAGAGGCTTCGAGTAATGGTTTTTAAGAGTCGTAGTCAACCCAACACTCGTAACAAGTCCTATTCTTGCGCACATTTCCTGTATGCCTGCCATTAACGGAAAGGCCAATACAGCAGTCCATAAGGTTGAAAAACCAAATCTGGCACCTGCCTGGGAATATGTTGCTATTCCTGATGGGTCATCATCGCTGGCCCCAGTGATAATACCAGGACCCAACGTTGTAAAAAACTTTTTAATTTTCGTTGAAAAACTTGCCATATCGATCTTTTAATTTGATTCTTCAATGTTTATTTCTTCTCATAATCATGCCAAGATAACTGAGGAAAATGATGGGTGTGATTGTATTTACAGCGAAGCTTAATGATGCGCTATATGGGATGAGTTTATAGAAAAAGAATGCATTGGTTACGACACAAGTGATAAGCAATGCGATTGTGATATGGTAGACTGTCTTCAGAATTCACATTTGATTTGTTATAAAATAGACTCCCATTATTTATAAAAAAGAACAATCGATTAATTTATTGATAACCTTTTGCCTGCAATTGAAACAACTCAGCATACTTTCCATTTTGTTGCAGTAATTCTTCGTGACTTCCCACTTCCAGAAGTTCGCCCTTTTCCAAAACTAATATTCGGTCAGCCATGCGAACTGTGGAGAACCTATGTGATATGAGAACAGACGTTCTACCTTTAGTTAACTCTACAAATCGTTGAAAAACTTCATACTCTGCCCTGGCATCAAGCGCAGCTGTAGGCTCATCTAAAATCATCAATTGCGCATCCCGCATGTATGCCCGTGCCAGGGCAATTTTTTGCCACTGACCACCGGATAATTCGACACCTTCGTTGAAGCGCCTTCCCAATTGCTGATCATATCCCGCGGAAAATTTATCAATAAATATATTTGCAAGACTTTGTTCGGCGGATGTTTTTATTAGTTCACGATTTTCCTTCTCTATAATATTTCCGGCAGCAATGTTTTGAGCAATCGTCATTTGAAAACGCAGGTAATCCTGGAAAATAATTCCGATCTGCATTCTTAAGTCGTTAATATCATAATCTCGCAAGTCATGACCATCTAACAAAATGCGTCCTTCTGTCGGCTCGTATAATCTTGCCAGTAATTTTACCAGTGTTGTCTTCCCCGCACCATTCTCTCCAACTAACGCTAGCTTTTCTCCAACTTTTAGTGTAAAGTTTAAATGGCGGTTGGCCCAATTTTCTGAGTTAATGTATTTATATCCGACATTCTCAAATGTGAATCCCTGCTTTATAGGATTTGGAAAAACCTTCGGCGCAGCAGATGTTACGATTTTCGATTTTATTTCGAAGAACTCAAAGAAGTCACTTAAATAAATTGCACCCTGTGATACACTTGTAAATCGGTTCAAGATGCCTTCGAGCAAAGTTCGTAATTGTCTGAAAGAACCAGCCAGGAAGGTGAGGTCACCGATAGTTATTTTTCCGTTAACAGCCTTATATATGATATAGACATAAGCTAAGTAATACCCCGCAGACCCCAACATGGAAAATACACTCCCCCAAAAAGAACGGCGGATAATTAAAACCCGGTTGGCGTTATAAAACTTATTGGACAACTCCCGAAAGCGCGTAACTATGAACCCTGATAAATTAAAGATCTTTATCTCTTTGGCAGTTTCATCACTTGCCCCTAAGAACCTTACATAATCCAGCTCCCTGCGTTCCGGCGTCTGCCGACGGTTCAGGCTATAAC
>JANXYS010000401.1 GCA_025355935.1 Chitinophagales bacterium
ATAAAATTTCCGCGACAGCGGTTAGAGACGACAAACACGATCCTGGATGCTTTAGGAAAAGACTCATTAAGATGATTGCGCCGACATTCTGCTATAACTTATACTAATTGCTGCACGGTCTGTCTGTTAGAGTGTTGACGCGCTGGCTGGCGGAATACGCGGAGCGATTTATGTCCGCCTTGATTTTTTTGGTACTTTTTGCATCAAGGCAAAAAGGACGAACATAAGAAAGAAGAAAAGAAATAGAAATATTGTAGGAAACAGTTAATAAAACATATCATGCGAATTACCGTTTTCAGGAGATCTTCCGATATCGGGTCATACGTACCTGGATACGGTAAAGACTAACGTTATGGAATACACTATAACATTTCATCCCCACACAGATACTCCTCCCACAAAACGAACCCTGCATATCTGTGCGAGCGTATGGGCCAGGGCATCACCACATAGATACCCTTTGCACAAAACCAACCCTGCATATCTGCGCGAGCGCAAAAGGTAGAATGTGCAAATAAAAAAATTGGCAATATGCAATGACGGAAGCGAAGGGTCCTGCCGCAATAAAATTTCCGCGACAGCGGTCAGAGACCACAAACATTATCCTGGAAGCTATAGCAACATAATCATTAAGATGATGGCGCCGACTTTCCAAGAAAAACTTATACTGATTGCCACACGGTCTGTCTGTTAGAGTGTTGACGCGCTGGCTGGCGGAATACGCGGAGCGATTTATGTCCGCCTTGATTTTTTTGGTCCTTTTTGCATCAAGGCAAAAAGGACGAACATAAGAAAGAAGAAAAGAAATAGAAATATTGTAGGAAATAGTTAATAAAACATATCACGCGAATTACCGTTTTCAGGAGATCTTCCGATATCGGGTCATACGTACCTGGATACGGTAAAGACTAACGTTATGGAACACACTATAACATTTCATCCAAACACAGATGCCCCTCCACAAAACCAACCCTTCATATCTGCGCGAGCAAATGGGTGAGGGTCCCCACACAGATACCCCTCGCACAAAAGCAAGCCTGCATATCTGCGCGAGCAAATGGCGAGAGCATCCCCACACAGATACCCCTTCCCCGGAACCACCCCCCCCGCATATCTGGGCGAGTGATGAGCAGATAAATCTTCGCGTCCGGGGGGAAAGGTACTAGTGCGTCCGAGCGTCCAAGCGGTGTTGTAAATTAGAGGCCTAAATGCACATTGAATATTTACCTATCTTTCCATTCATACTAAACAGTTGTAAATGAAACATATTCTGTCTCTATTCTTAGGTATACTTTCGCTGAGTGCGCAATCCCAAGTGACTGGCAAAAAAGCCGATGCCATTCAAGGAATTGATATGTCTAAAAAACCGGGAAACAATTTCTTTTCTTATATTAATAGTAAATGGTACGATACTGCACAGATTCCTGTTTCACAATCTGGTGTCGGTGCCTACATGTTCATGAATTACCCGCAGCGTTTGCGTTTGCAGGGTATATTGGAAACTGTGTCCAAAACGTCCAACACCCCTGGAAGTATCGGCCAGCAGCTGGGGGACTTCTACGCGGCAGGGATGGACACGGCCACCATCAACAAACTTGGTTATGATCCCGTAGAGCCAACACTAAATACTATTGACAACATTCATGATGTGAAATCTCTAACCGAGTTTGCAGCAGCGGCGATTAAGGTAAATAATGCTTCCATTTTTTCGTTCAGTATTGGGCCTGATAATAAAAACAGTTCCATGAACATTGCCCACGCTTACCAAACCGGCATTAATTTACCTGAAAGAGATTACTATTTTAAAACAGACTCATCCACCATTGCTATACAGGAGGCATATAAGAAATACCTCGCGGTCTTGTTAAAATTAACAGGAACTGACTCGTCTATGGCTTCAAAAAATGCGGAGCTGGTATACGGCATAGAAAAGCGAATTGCTACCTCTCATAGAACGAATGTCGAATTACGGGATGTAAATGCCAACTATAATAAAATTTCGGTTACGGAGCTTGTGAGAAGGCAACCTAATATCAACTGGTTAAAGATGTTGACTATACTAGGTGCTAAAACTGACTCCATCGATATAGGACAACCTGCGTATTATGATTCACTAAATGTTTTGCTCACAAGTGTGCCAGTAACAGACTGGAAAGTCTATTTAAAAGCGTTCACATTGGCAACCTATGCCGATCAATTAAGCAAGCCTTTTTCTGATGCCGCCTTTGAATTCAACCGGGTGATGACGGGCCAGGCAGTTCAAAAAACGAGAGGTGAGATAATGGCGCAGGTAGTTGATGGTACGCTCGGCGAGGCATTAGGACAATTGTATGTTCAGAAATATTTTACAAACACAGCCAAGAAAAGAGCACTCGAACTAGTAAATAATTTACAAAAAGCATTTTCGGCAAGAATGGAGGGCCTTGACTGGATGAGCGCAGCCACGAAACAAAAAGCGAAGGAAAAACTGTTTGCGATCACCAAGAAGATCGGATATCCTGATAAGTGGAGAGATTACCATAATGTGCATATTAATCGGACTACTTATTTTGAGAATCTCCGGTCTGCTGCCAGTAACAACTACGAGTACCAGTTAGCCAAGCTTGGTAAAACAGTCGACAGGTCGGAATGGTTTATAACCCCTTCAACAGTGACTGCTTATTACAATCCTGCAGCCAACGAGATCGTATTTCCTGCCGCTATATTACAGTCGCCCTATTTTGATGAGGAAGCAGATGATGCTTTGAACTTTGTAAAATCATCTTTGGTCCACCAATTGGAGACATTACCATATTTGTCGAACTGTGCTCCCTGGTCGTCGAAAGCATGCGTCATTTCATGGCCAATGACCATGCCTATGCCGCCATAGTTTAAAGCATCATCTGCTTCCTCATCAAAATAGGGCGACTGTAATATAGCGGCAGGAAATACGATCTCGTTGGC
>JANXYS010000432.1 GCA_025355935.1 Chitinophagales bacterium
ATTGCTGAGTATATTCTTTTGCTGATGAGCATTCATCCGCTTACATAGATTGATTTAATGTAATGAACGTCTTACCATAAATACAGTTCTTCACTTCACATTATTTTTTTATGTTTTTTTGCACGCCCATAAAATACAAAAGGCGCCCCTGCATTTAATTCATTGTATTTTTATTATAGCGATGCCCTTGCGATTGAGTAATACTCGCGGTGGCGGAAAGTAGAAGCATGCGTCATTTACACGGTTGCGAATTTGCACATTTGCAGCCTGCCTCCCCTATCTTTGCCCCGTGATCAACATCCTCGCCATAGAATCTTCCTGTGATGAAACGGCTGCTTCCGTTTGCCGCGATGGAAACATACTTTCCAATATTATCGCTACGCAGAAAATACATGAACAATATGGTGGCGTAGTGCCCGAACTGGCCAGTCGGGCCCACATGCAAAATATTGTTCCCGTGGTTGATGCGGCACTCAAACAAGCCGGCTGCACCATCGACGACCTGGATGCTATTGCGTTTACACAGGCACCAGGCCTTATCGGCGCACTGCTTGTAGGAGCAGAGTTTGCAAAATCGCTCGCGATGGCAACGGGCAAACCACTCATTTCCGTACATCACATGCAGGCTCATGTGTTGGCAAACCTGATTGACGAGCCGCAACCGGAATTCCCTTTTTTATGCCTCACCGTCAGTGGCGGTCATACGCAAATCGTATTATGCAAAGCTTCCAATGATATGCAGGTAATAGGGCAAACAATTGATGACGCCGCAGGTGAAGCCTTTGATAAAACAGCTAAGCTCCTCGGTCTCCCCTATCCTGGCGGACCGTTAGTTGATAAATATGCACGTGAGGGAAAGCCAATATATAAATTTTCCGAACCACAAATACCCGGACTTAATTTTAGCTTTTCGGGTTTAAAAACCTCCATCCTCTACTTCTTAAACAACGCAGGCACTTCAAATGTGTATAAGGAAGCATTGACCGTAGACGCGGACGTGCGAAAAAAATTCATTGAGGAAAATCTGCCGGATATCTGCGCATCTGTACAACAACGTATCGTCAGCATCTTGCTCAACAAACTTAAAGCCGCTGCCAAACAAACGGGCATAAAAGAAATATGTATCGCAGGTGGCGTAAGCGCCAACAGCGGGTTACGGGAAGGACTAGCCCAAGCAGGAAAAGAAAATGACTGGAACGTATTCTCGCCGAAATTCGAATACTGCACTGACAATGCTGCCATGATTGCCATCACCGGCTACTATAAATTTCTTCATAAAGATTTCGCAGGATTAGACGTTATACCGACTGCGCGCGCAGAGTGGTGATGGGTGCAACACGTGTTTTATCTAAATCAGGATTTACAGGATTATTGGATTCGCAGGATTTTTGGAATTATAGATAAAGATAGTGCGCGATAAGTCTTACCGTAGAGTTTAAAGAGTTTTAAACTCTATTCAACTCAAATTACCCCTTACTTAACTGTGGTTAAATTTCCTTTCTGTCTTCCTTTGTGCCCCTTTGCGACTTTGAGTGGCTCAGCTTTACCGCTGTTGGTTATTACGCCTTCTTTATTCGTACATCATACGCGTAATCAACCGTATCGACTATTTCAAACAGCCTGCTGTGGGGGTGAAGCTCGTTTAACAGGTAATTAAATTCTCCCGGGATAATGGTAGAAGGGATTCGGAGAACGGGGGCAGCAGCTTTTAGTAAGGCGGTTGATCCGAAAACCTGGGTAGAAGAAGGGGCGGGAAAGGTCTTCCAATCGCCAGGCAAGCTCGCCTCGTCAAAAGTTTGGATCGCTACCTTTTTTATGTCTATAGTTGAAATGCTTAAGGCTCTTGGGATAAGATCGATATTGGTATTAACGGTAAATTCTAATACTGCAAGTGCACGGTTCTCTGATGTGTAAAGACACCCCACGCCAGGGCTATTCCATCGGCCGCCAAATATCCGGGCGCCTTCCCCTTTCAGGTCACTTGCATACCTTGTTTTACTCACCCTATAAACAATCATTTTTTCAATTTAGGAGTAAACGCCATACTCAATCCGGCCAAGAATAGTTTTCACTTCATTACGGCCATACTGGCTGTTGAGTAAATCAAGAGGTAACTGGTCATTCAACGCGGAGTTTGGCCTTTCCAGCCACGCTTGAAATTTTGCTTCGCTTTCAAAAACTTCGAAACCGTATGAGTAGATATCGGCCAGGCTTACCATGCGTTCGCTTAATGCGCTGCTGTAAGCAGCTGTTCCGCGTTTGTTTATTAAAGTGGCTTTTGTAGTATCAAGGATTTTGGAAAGCCTGCTGTAATCGAGCTTAGTTTTAGATTTAAGTGTTTCAAGGTTCTCCTTTGTAAGACCCATTTCTACCACCCGCATTTTTTCAATATTTGTCATGGCCCATTCCGGCTGGCTGTCGACCGTGGCAAAAATTAAGCTGCTCCTCTTCACGGTTAAATGGGCTGGCTTATTATACAATTCTAAGGCAGGCTCGGCGACTTTTTGGAGTGAACTTTTTGCAATATACGCTCGTGCTTTCCCGGACTGAATCGGGGCTTTTGTTTGCGTTTTTTTGACCGACGACGGTAACTTTCCCTCAGCAAGCTTATTTACTTTTATAGTTTTTTGCGACATGGTATAATATTTTACTTCTACTGGTATAAAATTATACTATTATCGCACGATTTTAATATTTTTTTTTGCACGGTTGAACGACACTTTTTGACGAGTTTGCAAGTGATGTGGTCAGGGTTTTACCACAGAGCCGAGTGAATTTTAAAGCGGAGTGATTAAAGTCTGTTTAGACTGCTTTACTGTGGGAGACATTTATCTTATTCTCCACCACAGAGGCCTTAACTCTTTTCAATTCAAATTTTTCCTCATTAAACTCTGTGGTTAAAATCTTAAATTGCCCACACACCAACCCACATCCACATTGCCGAAAAACACGCACTTCTCCTTTAAACAATTCACCATCCGCCAGGATAAAACTGCCATGAAGGTATGCACCGATTCATGCCTCTTCGGTGCCTGGGTAGCCGACCGGGTTAAAAAACAAAACCCCGCAGTCAAAACGGGGGTGGATATTGGCACGGGGACCGGCCTGTTGGCCCTTATGCTCGCGCAGGAACTTCTGTCTATTCAAATCGAAGCCATAGAAATTGACACAAACGCCGCAATGCAGGCCTCGGAAAATTTTAAAGCCTCCCCATTTACGGCGAGGCTCACTGTCCAGCATACAGGCATGGAGGATTATACGGGAAAACCCGAGTTTGATCTCGTGATCTGCAATCCGCCTTTCTACAAAGACGATCTGCAATCACCGAACGATACCCGGAACATGGCGCACCACGAAGCCGATTTAACCTTACGCCGACTGTTGGCTTCCATGGGTTGGCTGTTCAACGAAAGGGGCAGCTTCGGCGCAATATTGATCCCCTATGCCCGCACCGATGAATTATTGAAGGAACTTAAACGCTACAGCCTGCACCTGGTTGAAAAAATGTACGTCAGGCAAACGCCCAGGCATCCTAATTTCAGGACCATGGTACTCTTTTCAAATAAAAAGGTCGACAAACCTGCAATAAAGCAAATGACCATAAAAAATGAAAATGCAGAATACAGTGAAGAATTCCAGGAGCTGCTTAAGGAGTATTACCTGGCATTCTAGTCTTCGCCACAAAACACCCCAAGACGCCAAAATACACTATGGAAAAAGTTGTACTGCAGACATGCATGTCCGCACAAGGGATAGTCATAACGAGATCACGAAGTGAACTCAATTCGTGTAATTCGAGTAATTTACTTATAAG
>JANXYS010000036.1 GCA_025355935.1 Chitinophagales bacterium
CAAAACGAAAGCCTTAAGTCAATTGCTGTCACTCTTCAACATTGGTATGGCCAAACCGTTTCAATCAGGTCTGAGGTATTGAAAGAAAAAATGTTTACCGGTAATTTTCAGGACGAGAACCTTGCCCAGGTGTTGGAAGCCCTACAGGCATCTTACAATTTTAATGTTCGTAAAGAAAATAATTCATGGGTCATTTATTAAAATCAAAATATTTAAATTTTTCTATAACCAAACACCCACTTCGCAATAAACAACCGATTTTCAAATTATTGTTAATCACTAAAAAGTAAAACATGATGATTGCCAAACCAAACCTTTTCTTCCGGAGTGAAAAATTCAGGGGGAAACTTACCCAAAGCATGAAGCTTGTGACCACGCTTCTGATGGTACTCTTCGTGCAACTTACGGTACAGGCTAAAAGCCAAAACAAGATTACCCTAAAACTTAAGAATGTAGAATTGACCAGGGCGATATCGCTGCTGGAAGAGAACAGTGATTATAGGTTTGTATACAGCAACAACCTCATCCCTTCTACAAAAATAGATGCGAATTTCAGGCAGGCCGATCTTCCTGAAGTAATGCAGGCCGTATTAAAAGGTACCGGCCTCTCGTACAAAATGATGAAAGAAGACCTCGTAGTGCTATACAAACCGGAATTGAATGTGGTAATAGCTGACATAACGGTGAAAGGTAAAGTAACTGACGAAGCGGGTGCAGCCCTGGCAGGTGCCAGCATAAACATCAAAGGAACTTCTCGTGGTACTTCAACCGGGGCAGGAGGTGAATTTTCTTTAACCGCTCCTGATAACGCCATTCTTACAATTAGCTACGTGGGCTATGAGTCCAGGGAGATCGCTGTCAGCGGTCGCACTGATATAACTGTGCAATTAGCTCCATCTGTAAAGACTGCCGACCAGGTTGTTGTTGTGGGCTATGGTACTCAACGCAGAAAAGACCTTACCGGTTCGGTGGCCTCCGTTACAGGTAGCGAACTTGCAAAACAACCTGTATCTACCGTCACCCAGGCCTTGCAGGGTAAGGTTGCCGGTGTTCAGATCATCAACTCAGGCCAGCCTAACTCCTTGCCCACCGTAAGGATCAGGGGTACGGGCTCTATGCTTGGTGGTGCAAATCCTTTGTATGTCGTTGACGGTATAATTACCGATGATATCCGTAACATTAACTCGGCTGACATTGTTAGCCTGGATGTTTTAAAAGACGCCTCTGCAACTGCCATCTATGGTATGCGTGCGGCTAACGGGGTTTTAATTATAACCACCAAGAAAGGGCGTGTAGGTAAAATGATAGTGAGTTATGATGCAAGCCTTGGACTTAAAGAGGCAAGTCATTTGGTGAATTTAGCTGGCGCTCAGCAATATGCTAATTATAAAAACGAGGCAAACATTTACTATGGTACGCAGGATAGCCTTATTACTTCAGCCAACCTTGCGGGAGGTTACAATACTGACTGGTTTGATGCGATACTTCGCAGGGGATTCTGGCAAAATCACAATGTATCTTTATCAGGAGGAAGCGAAAAGATCACATATTTTCTGAGTGCAGGTTATGTGGGTGAAGAAGGAATTGTTCGTACTAACAAGTTTGACCGTTTTACTTTAAGGTCGAACAATGAGTATAAAATTACAAACGCTGTAAAGGTTTCTACACTTATTTCCTACAGCCGTGCAAATCTTCGCGATGTTGACCTGGGCGTTTTTAACAATGCATATCGTGCCGCGCCATATGTTGCTTCTAAGGTTAACGGCTTCTATGGTAACACATCCTTATCTAACAACGTAGGCAATCCCCTGATAGCTCTTGAAAAAAATAATTCCAGCGGGATTGATAATCGTTTGCAGGCTACAACCAGTTTGGATGTTAAGCCTTTAAAGTGGCTAAGTTTCCGCTCAAGCTTTGGAACAGATCTTGACTTTTACAACAATACATCTTATGCTTATAAATTTTCGAGCATTGGTGATAACAGCATTTTTATTGATAAAGGTGGTAATGAGCAACGCCCGAAAAGTAGCCTGAACATTGCTAAAAACAATGCTACGCGCTGGGTTTGGGACAATACCGTAACTGCAACCAAAGCTTTCGGTTTACACAGTTTTACATTACTCGCCGGTACAACCGCTGAAAAATATACCTTTAATTCTCTTACCGGAAGCAGGACTGATGTACCGGAAGACAGGAACCAGTGGTACCTGGCAACCGGTACTTCCGCAAGCGTGAACAATGATAACAACGGAGATAAATTTACACGTAACTCGTACATCGGGAGACTTAATTATAATTACAACGACCGCTATCTGTTAACAGCAACTATGCGTGCTGACGGTACTTCAAAATTTGCAGCAGGTAATCACTGGGGCTATTTTCCCTCTATTGGGATCGGCTGGAACATTGCAAAGGAAGCATTTATGCAATCGCAGCACCTACTTGATGTGTTTAAACTCCGTGCCAGTTACGGCGAAGTTGGAAACGATCAAATTCCCTCGAATACTTATCTTAATATAGCTACCATCAATGCACCATATTTCTTTGGTGCAACCCCAAATGGAACACCCGTTCAGAACTACGGCATCTCCTTTACGCAGTTGCCTGACCCGAATGTAAAATGGGAAACAACAAAGGAGTATGACCTTGGCCTCGACCTTGCACTACTACAAAATCGTTTGTCGGGAAGTGTAGATTATTACAATAAGGAGGTAAAAAACGCCCTTATTAACATCAACATCCCGGGCACATTGCCTGATGATGATTCAAGGTATACAACCAACGCAGCAAGTTTTATAAACCGCGGTGTGGAAGTTTCGCTTGATTGGAATGATAAAGTGAATAATTTGGTGAGATACAACATCGGTGGAAATGTATCCTTTAATAAAAACAAGATCACGGGTTTGAATGGTGGCCAGGCTCTTCAGGATGGTGGAAACAGTAAAGGGTTCACGACTCTTTCCGCAAATGGGCAACCAATTGGAACTTTCTACCTTTTACAGGCTGATGGCATCTTCCAGAATACTGCGGAAATTGACGCCTCTTCTCAGAAAGATGCGCGAATAGGCGATCTCAGGTATAAAGACATCGGTGGAGCCGATGGCAAACCCGATGGAAAAATTGATGATAATGACCGGGCTTTTTCGGGTTCATACCAGCCAAAAGTTACTTTTGGAGTAAATGGAAGTGTAACTTATACCAACTTTGATTTAAGTGTGGGTGGATATGGTACTGCCGGCGGAAAAATTTACAATGCTAAAAAACAGTCGGTAGGTGCTGATCCCCGCGATAATATAGAAGCGGATATTGCGAATAACCGTTGGACGCCAAACAATACAAATACTGGTATTCCACGGGCATCTTTGCAACAGCTTCCCAACTCAACCTACTTCCTTGAGAAGGGTGACTTTTTCAGGATTAATAATCTTACCCTTGGCTACACCATTGGACAGTCAGTTTTATCCCGTTACCATGTTTCGAAATTCAGGGTTTATGGAACTGTTCAAAACCTGGCAACAATAACCCACTACTCTGGTTTCTCTCCGGAAGTACCGGGCGGAAATCCGTTGAACGGAGGTATCGAGATCAACTCCTACCCATCAACAAGGACTTTTGCATTTGGTGTTAATTTATCATTTTAATAAATCATTCGTATGAACTACAAATATTTAATTTATAGCACAATGGCTGTCCTGGTTTTCGCAGGATCAGGTTGCAAAAAAGATTTCCTGGATGTGCCGGCGCAGGGATCTATCGATGAGGCTGCCGTGCTCAGAGATCCTGGTGCAGCACAGAATCTCGTAACCGGCGTATACAATTCTTTGTACCAGGGAGGTTTCGGAAATAATACCCTCGGGTTTTTATATTATGTTGCCGTGGACGAAGCCTCTGATGATGCCGATCCGGGGAGTCAGCCAGGCGATAACTCGCAGGGCGAACTTATTGATAACTTCAAGCATACCCCTTCTAGCTTCTTTTTTGACAATATCTGGAAAGGATATTTCGGTGGTATTAACCAGGCAAATAAAGCGCTCAACATTCTTGACAAGGCAACTTTTGATGCCACCACTATCAAGCGGTTAAAAGGCGAGGTTACCTATCTCCGTGGATTGTACTATTTCAACCTGGTTCGTTTTTTTGGCGGAGTGCCGAAGATTGTAACAGTGCCGGGCGTAAAAGACTTCCAGTCAGATTCTTTAGTTACGAGAGTGAGTAAAGATGAAATCTATCAGGTAATTATTAGTGACCTCCAGTATGCAGTAGATAATCTGCCTGTAAAAGGCGATGCAAACACACAATTAGGAAGAGCTAATAAAGGCGCAGCAGAAGGCTTGCTTGCAAAAGTTTATATGTACCAGCAGAACTGGCAGAAGGTATACGACCTGTCAAAGGATGTTATCAATTCAAATCTTTATTCACTCGTAACCAATAGCGGAAATAAGCTAACAGATTATAATGTCATCTTTCGTGAAAAGGCAGTTAGTGGTGCAGGTGGAAATAATAACTCTGAGTCTGTTTTCGAAGTTCAAACAGGTATCAACGTTGGAGAAAATGCAGTGAGTCCATTGTACAGCAATGGCCAGGGCCCAAGGGGTAAAGGTGGCTGGGATGATCTGGGCTTTGGATGGAATTCCCCAAGCCAGGACCTCGCGAATGTATATGATTCAGGAGACACACGCAAAGCCGGAACAATTATCTTTATTAACCCGACGGTTGCTCCAGGGGGAGCAGGAAATGTAGGAACAGTTTTGTGGGATGGCTTCAGGATTCCGACACAGGATTCCGTTGTAAACCCACGGTATAACTACAAAGGCTATGCGAGCTCTATTGCCGAATCGCCGCAGATATCCGGCAGTAAGGATACCAAACCTAAAAATATACGGTATATGAGGTATGCCGAAATTTTACTAATGTATGCCGAGGCTTGTGTTAAGCTTGGGAGGCCGGGTGAAGGCGTTGCTGCTTTGAATATGGTTAGAAACCGCGCAGGTCTTACCTCAATTGCTACTATAACGGTAGCGGATGTTTGGAAAGAAAGAAGGGTAGAACTCGCAATGGAGCAAGACAGGTTCTTCGATTTGGTAAGGCAGGGAAGAGCGGGCATGGTGTTACGCGCTGCAGGTAAGGCGTTCGTCGACGGGAAAAATGAAGTTTTCCCCATACCACAGGCACAAATCGATTTGAGCGGAGGTAAGCTTACCCAGAACTCAGGCTATTAATAACTAATTTAAATTATTGTTATGAATAAGATTAATATAAAAATGCTCGCACTGGTGCTGATAGTCATCTTCTCGGCATGCACGAAAGCAGATTATAATGATGCGGTTACCAAGGGGGATCCACCCCCGGTGCCCGGAGGTTTTGTAAATTCAAGTGAGGTTGCAAAAGCCAACCTGCTGGCATATTGGAATTTCGATAATAACAAAAATGAAACGAAATCCAACACAGCTCCTTTAAAGGATGTAAACTCCTCTTTTGAGAAAGGTATTAAAGGACAGGGTCTGCATCTTAGTTCCGGCTACCTTGTATATCCTACCATCGCGGCGTTGAGCAGCGCCAATGCCATGCCGAGTGTAACAGTTAGTTTATGGATACGTATTGAAAATAACGGTTCGTACTTTTCCGAATTCTTTACTCTCGCTCGCGACACCACTAAGGAAAATGATTGGCTTTCAATCTTAAACGTAGGTGTTGAAACGGGTCAGTCTCCTTCAAATAATTTTCTTGATTTCCACAGCTGGATTGGCAGTTTCCCTAACGGAAGCCGCAGGGGTGGCGACAATATTAACGACTATGGAAATGTAGGTACCGATTACCAACGCGTAGATAAAACAGATAAGTGGATTCATTATGTGATGCGTTACGATGCTACAGGTGAAAATATCGACCTCTTTGCTAACAGCGTTCGTGTATCTAATAATAACTTTCGTACAAGGGGAGGGTTAGGGCCGTTAGTTCTGCCAACCCCGACCCAGGTAGTGCTCGGCGCATTTTCCAATGCTTCAACTGGTTTTAATCTCTCCAGTACACTAGGCTTTCATGGTCTTCTCAATGGGTCTATTGATGAACTTAGGGTATATAATAAAGCCCTCAATGATGTAGAAATAAGTGCTTTGTTTCAATTGGAAAAACAGGGACGTTAACGGCTAATTATTTAAAGTTTTAAAGAGGTTGCCATAATAAATTTTGTGTGCAACCTTTTTTTTTGCTACCATAGGTATATAAAAACATCCTTATGATCAAGACTTATTTTCTATATGCTTTGCTATTCGCAGTCGCATTTCCTTCATGTAAAAAAAGCAGCGACAGCACGCCTATGCCTCCTGTTCCGGTTCCACCGGTGGTACAAATATTTCAGTTATCCTCTTATTCACTAAACGGTAATTCAAATTATTCGCAAAATGGAGCAGCATTATCGCCTGCGATCCGGCTGTCCTTTAGCGGGAAAGTAAGTACAGCTACTGTATCAACAGGCATAATTCTGCGAAATGCAAATGGAACCCAAACCGCTCTGAATGCACAATTTCAGAACGGGGATAGCGTGGTAACTCTCACAAGCGGTATTGCCTTGCAACCCCTAACAAAATATATTCTAACCCTAAGTAATTCATTGAAGTCCTCTCTAAATACGCCGTTAAGTTCTACAGTTACTACAAGTTTTATAACGGTGATGGACTCATCTGATAAATTTCCTGTAATATCCGATAACGCTCTGCTTGATAAAGTGCAGCAAACTACCTTTAAATATTTCTGGGATTTTGGTCATCCGGTTTCAGGGATGGCGCGGGAGCGTAACAGCAGCGGCGATGTTGTTACCACCGGAGGAACGGGTTTTGGAATAATGTCAATCATAACAGCCGTAAGCAGGGGCTTCATCAGCAGGCTTGAAGGACGTGACCGGGTATTAAAAATCACAAATTTCCTCACCAATAATTGTACAAGATATCATGGTGCGTTTGCCCATTGGGTAAATGGTGCCAGTGGTGCTACAATTCCTTTTAGCGTAAATGATAATGGCGGTGATCTGGTTGAAACGTCACTGCTTCTTGAAGGTCTTATCACTGCACGGCAATATTATTCAAATTCGGATGCGGAAGAAACAGATCTTAGAGCTAAAATAAATGCGATCTGGTCTGGGGTAGAGTGGAATTGGTACAGGCAAGGAAACCAAAATGTACTCTACTGGCATTGGAGCCCCGATAAGGCATGGATCATTAACCAGCAGATAAGCGGATGGAATGAAGCGTTGATAGTTTACGCTTTGGCCGCATCATCGCCAACAGCTGCGAACCGGATTCCAAAGATAGTTTACGACAACGGATGGTCTCGTAATGGTAATATGCGTAATAATGGAATCTTTTACGGTTACCAGTTACCGCTGGGTCCGGAACTGGGAGGTCCATTGTTTTTTGAACATTATTCTTTTCTTGGAATTAACCCGAATGGCCTCTCAGACGTGTATGCAAATTATCAAACGCAAACCACCAACCATACAAAGATAAATTACGAATACTGTAAGGCTAACCCAAAACAATGGTATGGCTATAGTAATTTATGCTGGGGAATTACAGCAAGCGACGTACCTGGTGGCTACAATGCGAATGCTCCCGGAAACAACGATTTGGGAGTTATTACCCCAACAGCCGCCATCTCCAGCATGCCGTATACCCCGACGGAATCGATGCAGGCACTCAAATTTTTTTACTATAAGCTGGGCGATAAAATATGGGGTGAGTACGGCTTTTATGATGCCTTTAAACTTAATGATCCCTGGTTCGCGACATCAACGCTTGCAATAGACCAGGGCCCGATAATAGTCATGATCGAAAATCATCGCTCGGGTCTCCTGTGGAATCTTTTCACAAGTGCGCCTGAAATTAAAACCGGTATGACTTCACTTGGCTTTACGGCTCCTTATCTTTAATTTACATACAGTTATCCACCTTTAACGGGTGACAACTGTATCCCGCTCAAAGAAAAAGAATCACTATATGCATAAACTAATAATGTTGCTGCTGATTTCTTCAACAACATTTTCCTGCAGCGCTCAGGTTAAAAAAGTTTCCCGGCCAGGCACAAGTTTCAATGCAGCTGCCAGGCCGGTAAAATTATCAGATAGCGCGTTACTCGACCTTGTTCAAAGGCAAACTTTTGCCTATTTCTGGGAGTTTGCACATCCTGTAAGCGGCTTAGCCCGCGAAAGAAGTAATTCAGATTACGGATATGGAAATGAGGTGGTGACTACTGGTGGCACCGGCTTTGGAGTGATGGCGGTAGTTGCTGCGGCAGATCGAAAATTTATAGGCCGGGATACGGCCGCGCGATTTTTGTTAAAGATGGTAAGTTTTTTATTGAAGGCCGACAGTTATCATGGCGTGTTCCCGCACTGGATGAATGGCGCAACCGGGAAAACGATTCCTTTCAGCCGTAAGGATGATGGCGGCGACCTGGTGGAAACTTCTTATTTATTCCAGGGCTTACTTTGTGCGAGGCAATATTTTAATAATCCAAATGACAAGGTAGAAACAGAATTGCGCAACCGGATAAATTGGCTTTGGGAAGGCATCGAATGGAATTGGTATACCCAGGGACAGGATGTGCTCTACTGGCACTGGAGTCCAAACAATGGATGGGCTATGAATTTTCCGGTTCGGGGTTTTAATGAATGCCTGATCATGTATATACTTGCAGCAAGTGCTGACAAGTATCCCGTAACAAGTGCCGTCTATCATCGTGGCTGGGCTCAAAGCAATTTCTTTAAAAATGGGAAAGTATTTTACGGATATACCTTGCCGCTTGGCTTCGACTACGGCGGACCGTTATTTTTTTCGCAGTATTCCTTCATGGGTCTAAATCCTCATGGACTGAAAGATCAATATGCAGATTATTGGGTGCAAAATCAACATCACACGTTGATCAACTACGCATACTGTGTGGACAACCCTAAAGCATTTAAAGGATACGGGCCTAATTGCTGGGGGCTTACCGCCGGCGACACTTACGACGGATATGATGCCTATTCGCCGACCAATGACGCCGGAACCATCGCGCCGACAGCAGCCTTGTCAGCGTTTCCATACACGCCTGATAAATCTATGGCTGCGTTAAAACATTTTTACTACGATCTTGGCGGCAAGCTATGGAGCAAATACGGCTTTATCGATGGATTCAATGAAACCAAAAACTGGTATGCAACTTCGCAGCTTGCAATTGACCAGGGGCCCATTATTGTGATGATTGAAAATTACCGGTCAGGCCTGCTATGGAAATTATTCATGAGCTGCCCGGAGATAAAATCGGGGCTGCACAAGCTTGGCTTCGAAACGGCGGATACAAGCAAAAGTGCAGATCTGTTGAAGCCCTGATAGGATGGTTACCTACCGGACGAAATGTTGTCAAATACTAAAAGTATAAGCTGTGCTTATGAAAG
>JANXYS010000037.1 GCA_025355935.1 Chitinophagales bacterium
CGATCTCCCAAAAAAAAACTCTTAGCCATCAATAGGTTTCGCGGCCTTCGTGTCACGGCGAAACAACTCTTCGGCTGTAGAGGTTTCCCTTTGCGACAATCTCCATTAATTTTTTGTATACTAAACTAGCCCTAATACAACCGTCACCCCTGTTCAGAAAAAATCTTTTTCGCCGGAACAGATTCAACTCCCAGTAACTCATTTCTTCGATCTGAGTTATAACTTGCAATAGTAAACTACCCGGTCAAACATGCAATATAACCTCACTGGCATATAATAACAAAGCCCCGTGCAAGGAATGCCGGGGCTATGTTCAGTTACTCTCTCAAAAAATATTCTTAGTTAATTATCGTCTTTCTAGTAACCTGCCCGCCTGAGGATGTTGTCATGCGTATAAATAGGAGTCCACTTTGCAAATTCTTAATTTCAATCGTACCCGCCGGGGCATTGTTGATTGTACGAAGCACTCTTCCCAAGCCATCCAAAACTTGTAAACTTACCTGTTCAGAAACATCACTTAATGTTAACCTTACAGTACCTGCGGAGGATGGTAAGATAGTAAAATCGATTAACGTGCCGATACCTTTAACTGCCCTTGTTTCACTGTAGCGGAACTTGCCATCTTTATCTACAAGTTTTAACCTGTATTGCGTTGTTGACGAAGCATTGTTACTTTCACTAAAGCTGTATTGGCTGCCAGTCGCTAGATTCCGAGCAGTCACAGATCCTGCAGGAATGAAATTACTTCCGTCTAATCGCTCTATATCAAATTTTTGAGCGTTGCTCTCTGAAGAGGTGTTCCAATTCAGCAACGCAGTTCTGTTCTTACGATTGGCGCTAAAATCACGGATAATTACAGGCAGCGCGGCTCCGGAAGGAAAACAAACAGTCACTGAAGCAAGGTCAGTCAGTCCAAATAGTGATTCAGTAATTTTATACGTGAAATCAAATAACGATTTAGTAAGGTCAGTCCTGGTAATGGTAAATGTCCCGTTTGGATTGATGGTTAAATTCGCACCACCTATGGTTGAATTGCCATTTGCAAATGGGCCATTTGCCAGGGTATAAGTTACAGATGCACCTACATATTTCGTGTCATTTGTTGAAAGGTCACCGGTAACAACATCTGTATTTGATTGCATACAATAGCTGTCATTTATTGCATCAATAGTACAGTTATTACAGATTATTTCGCATTTCTTAAAATTATCCAGGATATATTTTGTTCCTGGCTGACCGCAGTTACCAATACCACTCTTTGGCTTAAAGTTAAATTCGAGTGAGTATACAGTTCCTGCGGGTAAATGACCAGCTGCAGAAAAACTGAAGCTAACAGTGGGTGAATGCGTTGGACCATTTGCCGGTAAATTCAGATCTAATATTGCTGTGTACTTTGTTGTGCCTACATAATAGAACACATCAATAGAAGTAGGGCAACCAAAGTCTTTCCAGGTGTTACATGCTAAGTTGGATGCAACGCAATATATGTCAAAGCTTACCTGTAAGCTAGCCGCGCCGGTTGAAGTAAAATTCGGTGTTTGGATGTTTGCTGGGTTATTACCGCCAATTCCAGGAGTTATAAGCCCACGGTCGCTGGTACATCCAACAGGGTTGGAGTATGGACCTTCGCTAACTCCCTGGGAGTAAACCCAGCCAGTAGTTTGCACGTTAAAGTTTTCTGAAAAGCATGTTTGAGTAAGTTGCGCAGATGCGTTATTCAGTAAGCAGAATAAGGCTACGCCTAGAGTAAATTTCTTTTTCATTGTGGTGTGTTTTTGAAAGTAAGTAATGGAGGAGTAAGGATGCCTGACCCAACGAGCATAAGAATGCCATTAGTTGAAATTCAAAGGAAAAAGAAAGAAGGTTTTACGAATAGAAGATATGAAGCGGGAGGTTTGGTTCAGAGGATGCAGAAATTGTGGTAATGGTGTAAAACTAATATCCTTATTTGATAAGTCATAATAAATTCTAAAATATTTTTTCTAAATCCAAATTTTATAATACTATACTACTGATTTTCATGTATTTAGATAATAATATTTATTTTAACCCGGAAGTACACTGATGTTTTATACAACAACTAAGCACATTGCGAATTGATGTAGATATTAAAATGTTATGACTATTAAGGTATCCCTCCGACTAACTACACCTTGTTAAAGGCA
>JANXYS010000039.1 GCA_025355935.1 Chitinophagales bacterium
TATACGAAAATAGTTAGTCAGAATTACGAATATGATGCCGAGTAATAACCGCCACCGATATTTCCAGAAGTATTTATTGAGGGTTGATAATTGCGTCATTCATACAAAAGTAATTGTAAAAACGGGGATGGTAAAATACCCGTTTACCGCTTACATAACTTTGTCAAATTATGCCAGTCGAACCATTTCTTTTTTTATGTCGCTTTGAACAATCGCGTCTATTATTTCCATAACCTTTAAACCATCGGATCCGGGAACAGGTACTTTTGTACCATGTACGATAGCATCGTACAATCCTTGATAAAGCTCCATATAGTTACCAGGTTCGGCGCAAATGGAATCTCTCTTCCATTGCGTGCCATCATACCAGTTTAATAATCCTGAATGTACCGGATCCTCCTTACCCCAGCCTTCACCACCAGGTATTTCGCCTGCTTTCAAATTATCCTCTTGAAGATCTGCGCGCATTTTTAGGAACGAGCCGTTTGTGCCGTGAAGCATGTAGGCGGGCGACACTTCTTTCACAATTAAGCTTGCTTTTAGCCTTACATTTAATTTCGGATACATCAGCAGAGCATCAAAATAATCATTCACCTGCGATCCGGGCCTGATCATTCGTACTGATGCTGAAATGGTTTGCGGCATTCCAAACAAAAGAATGGCCGGATCGATTATATGAGGACCCAGATCGTGTAAGAGACCCGAACCAGGAAGCGAGGTTTCCTTGTGTTTTTTGGAATTTGGTTCTAGTTTATAACGATCGAAATGGATCTCGGCTTCTACAATGTCACCAAGCTTTTGACTGTCTAATATTTTTCTGACCGTTTTAAAGTCACTATCGTATCGCCTATTTTGGTATACACAAATAATTTTATTTACCTCGCCTGCTATTTTAATAAGTTCTCGGGCCTCACCCGCCGTAACGGTAAATGCCTTTTCTACCAAGACGTGCTTTCCGGCGAGAAGAGACTTTTTTGCGAAATCAAAATGAGTATAATTAGGCGTATTGACCACCACCAGTTCTATATTTGTATCAGCCAGCATTTCATCGAGCGTGTCGAATGAAACACAGTCAGGATAGATGTCCCGCGCTTTTTTTTCTGAACGTTCATACACAGCGTATAAAGCAAATCCGGGGTTTGCTTTAATAAATGGTGCATGAAAAACAGATCCACTCATCCCAAATGAACATAAAGCAGTACTAATAATTTTCATCTCTTTTCATTTCACCCAAAAGTAAATAAAAAAATTTCTGTTGTCAAATGCACAGCACCTCCTCAAGTACTCCTATGCGGTAGTATAGGGCAACGATAGGGCAGTAAATAATTTCTTTTCAATATCGATCTGTTGACAGATGTAACCACAGCTCGTCAGTCGTAACCCAGAAATAAAATGGTGCGACCCCAATTATTTTATTTAGTTTTCAATGTCGTTATAAATCAACTTTAATGTCTTTCAAAGAAAAAGTACACATATCTTTTATGAGTTTGCTGGACGAGAAAATAAAGTTTCTTAAAACCAACCTCGCAGATCTTTTTGAAAGCGGAAAAAACGAAACAAAAAGTACTGCCGGAGATAAACATGAAACCGCGCTGGCTATGTTGCAGATTGAGCAGGAAAATTTACGCCGACAGTTAGCAACTTTGCTCGAGCAGAGATCATTGCTTGCCTTACTTGATCCATCCATTGTACAGACCTGGGTTCGCCCGGGTAGCCTTGTATTTACAACCCATGCCATTCTTTATATTAGTACCAGTCTCGGAAAACTAACTTTTGACGATCGCGTAGTGATTTCAGTTTCACCGAACTCTCCCTTAGGGCAACTCCTGCGTAATTTTAAAATTAACGACACTGCGACTTTTAATAATGTTGTATATACGATAACGGATGTATGTTAAACAGCACGGAAAAAATCAATCCTTATTCTTTTTAATGATCGTCTGTACGGCGACCACCTGCACCTCGTTATAGTTTTTTAAATATTAAAAACCTTCATCATCTTTAACCGCAGGCTCTTGCCAGGTATACGGCGATCATCTTAGAACTTGATAGTATAGGATTGGTGCTGAAGAAATTGACAATAGAATTAATAATTTTTTGTTGTTCAAAATTTGAACCCTTACTTTTGCCGCGGAGAGCTGGCAGAGTGGTCGATTGCGGCAGTCTTGAAAACTGTTGACTGTTACAGGTCCGGGGGTTCGAATCCCTCGCTCTCCGCACAATAGCCTAACAAAATTTACTAAATCCTTGCAAACTCAATGTTTACAGGGATTTCTTCTTTTAGGCAAGTCCCAAATCCTTCATTTTCTCTCAAATAAAATGGTCTAAATCGAGACCTTTTTATTTCTTTTCCTCAGGTCTCGGCAAATTGCTGAAATCCTTTACCACACTGCGTTTCTGGGAAAACAATATTTGTTTATTCCCAATTTATTTAGTAAGTTTATAACGATAAAACGCTAAGAAAATGAACAACGCAATGCACCTGTCTTTTCAGGTAAAAACCTCCAAAAAGAATGAAGTCGGCCAAGCTCCAATTTATGTAAGGCTGACTATTAACGAAGTAAGAACTGAGTTTTCCATCAAACGTTTTATCGAACCGGAAAAGTGGATAAACAAAGCCGGTATGGCCAAAGGGAATACCGAAGACATAAGAAGTTTGAATGCAACAATTGTTGCCATCAGAACAAAGTTATTTCAGCATTATAACCGACTCATTGAATCAGATAAAGTGATCAGCGCACAGGCTGTTAGAAATTCTTATTTCGGTATAACAGAAAAAAGTAAAACGATCAAAGAAGTTTTTGAATACCACAACGCTCAAATGAAATCCTTAGTCGGAAAAGATTTTGCGAGCGGCACTTATGACAGGTATTGTACTTCTCTAAGGCACACCATTGAGTTTTTAGAATACAAGTACAAGGTTTCAGATTATGCAATTAAAGACATCAATCATGAATTTATTACAGAATATGAATATTTCTTAAAAGTAGTAAGGAAGTGTGCACACAACACCGCTATAAAATACCTCACAAACTTTAAAAAGATTGTACGCATATGCTACGGCAATGGGTGGATCCCAAAAGACCCATTTTACAATTATAAGTTTAATCTCATTGAAGTTGAAAGAGAAATATTAATGGCACATGAAATACAGGCTATCGCCGATAAGGTTATGGCTTGCAGATGCAAATCCATCTGATTTAGTAAAAATGCCAATCGTTAAATCCAGAATTGACGCAGTGAGAAAATGGAGATCA
>JANXYS010000063.1 GCA_025355935.1 Chitinophagales bacterium
TGGTGATGGCAGTGAACGGCCTGGTGATTGCCCTATTTGAAATGGTGCTTGTTTTCAAACTCGAGGGGCGAAAACCCTACCTGTTATTTATTTCTTATGGCTCCCTTATGATGGGCCTGGCATTTCTCTTTTTAAATCTAACTTTTATGAGTGGGTTGCTTGTAGCCTTTACAGCGATGCTTACAATAACTATAGCAGAAATGCTTTCTATGCCTTTTATGAACTCCTATTATATCAATCGCAGTTCTAATCTTACCAGGGGACAATATGCAGGGCTGTATACAGTTACCTGGAGCGCAGCCCAGGTAATTGGCAGCAGTACAGGCGCACTCTTCGCTGACAGGTTTGGCTTCCCAGTACTATGGATCCTAATTTTTGCTTTATCTGTTGTTGCTGCCGGAGGCTTCTACGTTATGCAAAAAAAAGCAAACCTTTTGACGGCAAACAGTTTGCCTACATAAAAGATCTCTTTGCATTGTAAAAAAGAAAACCGGCCTGTGAACCCGGGCCGGTTTATTATTACAATCGTTCCAGGCTATTGGTAGGTCGATTCAGTAGTTGTCTTGCTCGTAAACGGCATAGATTGACCTCCAACTTCAATTGAACCGCTGATGTCGGCAACGTTGGTTCGTTTCTTAACAAGATTTGTTTTAATATCCACCCAAATTTTACCATCCGTTTTCGTATCCATCGTCATATCCATGCTGTTACCCTGCGCTTCCATAGTAGCAGTTCCTTTTACCGTTCCCTTACTAGTAACTGTAGCCACGCCATTGGTAATTTCCTCAATTACAAAAGTTGTGTTCGCTTTCATTCCTTTGATATCAGTACTATCCTTCCAGGTATTTCCCTTTTTGATCGGAGCAGGAATTTTAAATATAATACTACCCGCAATAGCCGCATTGCCTTCAGACATTCCGCCCATCATGCCGGCCATCGGATTTTCAGCTTCGGTTACTTCTGAAGTTGACTTCTTTTTATTGTCTGCTGCAACACCAGTAGCAATATCAATTAATACCGTATCAGTTTTTCCAACCAGTGCTCCAAATTGTTTACCCTCTTCAGAATCGCGATCTTCTTTCTTTTCGGAATCATACTTGATTTCTTTTCCCATCATATTACCGTTAAATAAAAATTTATCTACGGTATTTGAGACAGTGTAATTTTTACTGTCCACTGAAATAACCGCCACTTTATTGGTGCTGGTTGATTTTGTAGTCATTTGCATCCCCATGTCTATATTTTGATCAAGGGATGTTACGATGATGATCTGCTTTCCTTTTGAGAGAGTGGCCGTTTGCGTGAAACCAGTTGAAAGGGAGGCTGTAGCAAACAATAACGAAAGAATTTTTTTCATATCTCTATATATTTGTGGTAAAATTAATCTCTAACTAATGATAGTTAAGGTTAAAAAAAGAATTTGCTGAAAAAATAGCATAAAAAATGGGTTACTGATTTCGCAGTAACCCTTAAGAAATTAAATGATTTACATTTATCCTACAACTGTTACATTAACAGCATTCATTCCTTTTTTACCATTCTGTAGTTCAAACTCAACTTTGTCACCTTCTTTGATGTCATTGATAAGTCCGCTTACATGCACGAAAGTTTCTTTGTCAGAATCGTCGTGTTTAATAAAACCGAAACCTTTTTCAGAATTGAAAAACTTAACGGTGCCTTGATTTTTAGTGTCCATTTTAAATTTGTATTGTATTAATAATGCGCAAATATATGTTTATTATCGTTAAAGACGATAAAAATATTACCCGGTATCACTTTTAACTTTGCGATCAATTTAGAATCAACATGATATCCTCTCATCTTATGCTATGGTCTGCGTGGGTACTGTATTCGTTCCTGCATAGTGCACTGGCAACTTCAGGCACTAAAGCATTGGTTACCAAACGCTTGCTATGGACTGAATCTACTTATCGAATAGCTTATAACCTCCTCGCGATACTCGGATTACTAGCGCTTCTATATGCTCAGTTCAGAATAAAAAGCTCCATACTGTTTGATAAAACTATTGTTATCAATATACTTGCAGGCTGTATTTCTTTTGTAGGTATTATGATAATGGTTGCGTGTATCATAAAATATTTTAAGCAGCTCAGCGGGATGCAAGGAGAGAAAACTCGGGACGTTTTAGAAGTAAATGGGCTGCATCGGTTCGTACGTCATCCGTTATATTTAGGTACTTTTATTTTTCTAACGGGTTTATTTTTCTTCTTTCCGATGCTGAAAAACCTCGGAACGGTGATTATAATTATTACATATACGCTCATTGGAATTCGGTTTGAAGAACAAAAGCTGGTTGCCAGGTTTGGGGAGGCGTATAGGGAGTACCAGCAAAAAGTTGCAAAAATCATCCCTGGGATTAAATAAAGTAGCTGGTTCCGGATTTTTCGTTAATTTAAAAATTCAATTGATTTACTATGAATACAACCAGGTTAGTGATCACAGGTACAGGAAGTTTCGTTCCGCCCGTAGTTAAAACTAATATCGACTTTACTGTTCATAATTTTTATGCCGAGGATAATATTCGTATCGAAACCCCACCCCTCGACGTAGTTAATAAGTTTGAAATAATTACTGGTATTGCTGAGCGGCGTTATGCCACGGCCGACATGAACGCCTCCGACATGGGTGCAATAGCGGCAAGGCTTGCGCTGGATGATGCAGGATGTGATCCGGAAACTATCGACCAGATCGTTGTCGCGCATAACTTTGGGAATGTATTAAAACATACTATTCAAACCGACGCTATGCCTGCCCTTGCCTCACGCATCAAACACGACTTAAAAATTAAAAATCCTTCTTGCATTCCATACGATATATTATTCGGGTGTCCTGGTTGGATACAATCTATGATTCAGGCGGATGCCTATTTTAAAGCGGGAATTGCAAAGAAATGCCTTATAATTGGCACAGAAGCCCTAAGTAGGGTGTTGGATGACTACGATCGCGATAGTATGATTTTTGCCGATGGTGCCGGGGCTTGCGTGGTAGAGGCTTCAACCGGGGAAACCAGGGGTGTTTTATCAACCTCTGTGCAGGCTCATTGTTTAGAAGAGCTGGATTATTTGTACATGGGTAAGTCAAACTACCCTGATAGCGATCCTCGTATACGTTACATTAAAATGAAAGGTAGAAAGGTATATGAATATGCCATGAAATTTGTT
>JANXYS010000070.1 GCA_025355935.1 Chitinophagales bacterium
GATAGCCATGATGGCCCTGGGTTTAAAAGCCGGAGACGAGGTGATTACCCCGTCGTTTACATATATAGCCACGGTGGAAGTTGCAGCCCTGCTCGGCATCAAACCCATTTTCGTTGAAGTAGATCCAAAAACATTTTGCATTGATCCTTCTGCAATCGAAAAAGCCATTACTCCAAAAACAAGGGCAATTATACCTGTACACTTATATGGACATGCAGCGGAGATGGAAAAAATTATGGAGATAGCTGCGAAGCATAACCTTTTTGTGATTGAGGACAACGCACAGGCAATCGGCAACGACTATATCTATACCGATGGAACGTCAAAAAAAACCGGCACCATCGGGCATGTTGGTTGTACCTCGTTTTATCCTTCAAAAAACCTGGGCGCATTTGGGGACGGCGGTGCCATGTGTACCAATGATGATGCCCTGGCCGACAAAATGAGAATGATAGCTTCGCACGGCCAAAGTAAGCGATATTATCATGATGTAATCGGTTGCAACTCCAGGCTCGATGCCATGCAGGCTGCAATTCTTAATATAAAATTATCGCACCTGGATGAGTACATCAATGCGAGACGAAAAGCGGCAGACTTCTATGATAGCGCATTCGCTAATAACAATAAAATCACAACACCTTTCAGGGCTTCCTATAACAAACATGTTTTTCACCAGTACACCCTGATTTTGTCGGAGGTTGACAGGGATGCTCTCAGTAATTTTTTAACTGCCCAGGCTGTTCCTTCCATGATTTATTATCCCGTACCTGCTCATCGTCAGAAAATGTTCGATGCATTTGGCGGAAGCAGCTTTGTATTGCCAGTTACCGACTGGCTGACCGAGAGGGTAATTTCACTCCCTATACATACTGAACTCGACGAAGAACAGCAGGCGTTCATTGTTTCAAAAGTGTTGGAATTTACTAATATTTAACCCGCGACCCTTAAAACCCAAAATTATAAAAAAATGAAAATTGCAGTAGTAGGCACAGGATATGTTGGATTGGTTACCGGAACTTGTTTCGCTGAAACCGGTAATACCGTAACCTGTGTCGATATTGATCAGAGAAAGATTGATATGCTTAATCGCGGACAGGTAACTATCTATGAACCTGGCCTCGAAAAGATTTTTATCCGGAATCAGAAAGAAGGGAGGCTATTCTTCACAAACTCACTCTCTGAGGCAATTGAAGATGCGGCGATCATATTTCTTGCTTTACCCACACCTCCTGGTGAGGACGGAAGCGCGGACTTAAAATATATTCTCGGCGTGGCCCGCGATCTTGGAAAGCTTATAAAAACTACGGATTATAAAGTCATCATTGATAAGAGTACAGTGCCGGTAGGAACTGCTGACAAAGTGCATAATGCTATCATCAGCAGTTTTGCAGAAATCAATAAAAATGGTGATGATCTTTCATCGGCATTCGATGTGGTTAGCAATCCTGAATTTCTGCGTGAAGGTGTTGCAGTTGATGATTTCATGAAACCAGACAGGGTTGTAATTGGCACAACTTCTGAACGCGCCATCAAGTTATTAAATGATCTATACGCGCCGTTTTTACGCCAGGGCAACCCCATTATCTTTATGGATGAAAAGTCTGCAGAACTTACCAAGTATGCGGCAAACTCTTTTCTTGCCGTAAAAATAACTTTCATGAACGAGATTGCACAGTTATGCGAAAAGCTGGGTGCTGACGTTGACATGGTTCGCCGCGGAATCGGAAGTGATGAGCGGATAGGTAAAAGATTTTTGTTTCCCGGCATTGGTTACGGCGGAAGCTGCTTTCCAAAAGATGTACAGGCATTAGCGAAATCATCTTCCGAAGCGAAGTACGAATTCAAAATCCTGGATGCGGTTATGGAGGTGAATGAAAAACAGAAGCTACATCTTCTGCCTAAGATAAAAAAGTATTTTAATGGCGATCTTACAGGTAAACATTTTACTCTTTGGGGTTTGGCTTTTAAGCCGAATACCGATGATATTAGAGAAGCTCCGGCCCTATATATAATTGAAGCGCTGCTTGCAGAAGGGGCTACCGTAACCGCTTTTGACCCGGAAGCTATGAATAACGTAAAACAGATTGTAGGGGATAAAATTGTATTCGCAGAGGGGCAATACGAAGCGTTGGAAAATGCCGATGCGCTTATTATTGCAACAGAGTGGAATGAGTTTCGTACCCCCGATTTTGATCGTATCATCAGCACATTGAAGGACAAAGTAATATTTGACGGACGTAATTTATTTGACCTTGAGTATATACAGCGATTAGGCTTTCATTATGAGAGCGTAGGCAGAAGGATGGTTGAAAAAGCATAAACCTTTTTTAAAGAGCAGTAAAGTTTACATATAATGGCTAAAAGAATTTTAATAACTGGCGCGGCGGGATTTTTAGGATCACATCTTTGCGATCGTTTTATTAAGGAAGGCTATGATGTGATAGCGATGGATAACCTCATTACGGGCGATCTTAAAAATATTGAACACCTTTTCAAACTGAAAACTTTTGAATTTTATCACCATGATGTTTCAAAATTTATTCACGTTACGGGTAACCTGGATTACATTCTTCACTTCGCCTCACCCGCCAGCCCAATTGATTATTTAAAAATCCCTATCCAAACCTTAAAAGTTGGATCGCTGGGCACCCATAATTGTCTTGGACTCGCAAAGGCTAAAAATGCCCGGATTCTTGTTGCAAGTACCAGCGAGGTATATGGCGATCCGCAGGTACATCCTCAAACGGAAGAATACTGGGGTAATGTTAATCCTGTCGGTCCACGTGGAGTGTACGATGAGGCAAAGCGTTTCCAGGAAGCAATTACAATGGCCTACCATACCTTCCACCAGGTAGAAACGCGGATCATCCGAATATTTAATACCTATGGACCAAGAATGCGCCTGAATGATGGTAGGGCATTACCGGCATTTATTGGCCAGGCCCTGCGGGGCGAAGACCTGACGGTTTTCGGCGACGGTAGTCAGACAAGAAGTTTCTGTTATGTAGATGACCTTGTTGAAGGGATCTACCGGCTGTTGATGAGCGACTATGCGTCACCGGTAAATATTGGCAACCCTGATGAAATATCATTGAAGGATTTTGCTGAAGAGATTATAAAACTAACCGGGACCGCACAGAAAATTGTATACAAAAGTCTCCCGGTTGATGATCCAAAACAACGTCAACCAGACATCACCAAGGCACGTGAATTACTGGGCTGGGAACCCACCGTGAGCAGGGCGGAGGGGTTGAAAATAACTTATGAGTATTTTAAAAGCCTGCCTAAAGAAGAGCTTGTGAAATTGCCGAAGGAATTTAAATAGGCAGCCACCATCATCTATTTTTAATTAAAAGTCTACTCCGTTGGGGCGGGCAACATTCAATTTTATGTACAAGGGTTTATTAGATAAAAATAAAAAATTAGCGGTTATTGGATTAGGCTATGTTGGATTGCCGATCGCACTGGAATTTGCAAAAAAGCTGAGTGTCATCGGATTTGATATTAATGCTGACAGGGTGAAGATGATGCAGAATAAGATTGACCCGAGCCAGGAGTTGGAGTCATCTGCCTTTGATAATTGCGATATTGAGTTTACCAATGATCTAGAAAAATTAAAAGAAGCTAACTTTTATATTGTTGCGGTACCAACCCCTGTTGATGAACATAATATCCCTGACCTGGTACCGGTACAACGGGCCAGCGAAACGATTGGAAAAGTTTTGAAAAAAGGCGATTATGTTGTGTATGAGAGTACAGTTTATCCAGGGTGTACTGAAGAAGACTGCGTACCAATCATTGAGCAGTTATCTGGTTTAAAAATGGTAGAAGATTATAAGATTGGTTATTCGCCGGAACGAATCAACCCGGGCGATAAAGAACATACCATCACTTCCATCATCAAGGTGGTGAGTGGTTGCTGCGAAGAAAGCCTTGATACCATTGCTAAAGTATATGAGTTGGTTGTAAAGGCCGGCGTTCATAGAGCGTCGTCTATTAAAGTAGCAGAAGCTGCCAAAATTATCGAGAACACACAACGCGATTTGAATATCGCCCTGATGAATGAGCTTTCTATCATTTTTGATAAAATGAATATTAATACTTTCGAAGTATTGGAAGCAGCAGGTACGAAGTGGAATTTTCTTAAGTTCCAGCCCGGACTGGTTGGCGGGCATTGCATTGGTGTGGATCCATATTACTTAACTTATAAATCCCGGAAACTCGGTTACGAAAGCCAGGTGATTTTAGCCGGAAGAAATATCAATGACGGTATGGCCGGATACGTAGCCAAAAAGGTGTTGCAGCATATTATACAACATAATGGTAACGTAAAAGATGCAAAAGTGTTGGTGATGGGAGCGACCTTTAAAGAAAATGTGAGTGATATTCGAAATAGTAAAGTGGCAGATGTGGTGAAAGAATTAAAGGCTTTTTCCCTCAATGTGCATGTTACCGATCCACATGCCAGTAGCGATGAATTACAGCACGAATATGGGTTCGGACTTACTGAAAAACCAGGTTCCGACTACGATGCGGTCATCGTTACCGTACCACATAACGCATACAAAAGCCTTGACGATGCTTATTTTGCTTCCATAACAAAACCATCAGCAATTATAGCTGACCTGAAAGGAACTTACAGGAAAGAGATTGGTACGCGTGCTTACTGGAGCCTGTAATTATGACTATTTTTTATAACTGATCGTACTTAAATGAATTTTCATACCAAGGATATAAGTAATAAAAATTTTTTGATTACCGGTGGTGCCGGCTTTATCGGTGGCCACATTGCAGAATACCTGTTGAAAAATGGTGCCGCGAAAGTGAGGGTTCTGGATAATATGGCAAATGGTTTTGAGAGCAACCTTGATGTGTTAAAACATTTCACTGCCTTTGAATTTATTAATGGCGACATCAGGGATGCCGAGGTTTGTCAGAAGGCATGCGAAAACATTCATTATGTAAGTCACCAGGCGGCACTTGGCTCCGTGCCGAGAAGTTTGAGAGAGCCTGTTTACTTTAATGAAGTAAACGTAAGTGGTTTTGTAAATATGCTCAAGGCTGCAACCGATAACAAGGTTGAAACTTTTGTTTATGCCTCCTCGTCATCAGTTTACGGCGACGAACAAACGCTTCCAAAAGTAGAAGGGAAAGTAGGGAATTGCCTATCGCCTTATGCCGTAACTAAAAAAACGAATGAGCTTTATGCCTCCGTCTTTGCATCAGCGTACAATTTAAACCTCATCGGATTCAGGTACTTCAATATATTTGGCCCGCGACAAGATCCTGATGGAGCCTATGCCGCCGTAATACCGCTTTTTGTAAAAGGGATTTTAAAAAGAACACCGGTTTATATTAATGGTGATGGCGCTCAGACAAGGGATTTTACATTTGTTGACAATGCGGTTCAGGTAAATATCAAGGGAATGCTTGCAGAAAATCCCGCAGCCTTTAACAAGGTTTATAATGTGGCTGTCGGTGAAAGTTATTCAGTAAACTATCTGTATAATTTTTGTATGGAGCACCTGGGCAGCGATTGGGCCGCAACGTATCGTGAGCCAAGAGCAGGCGATATCCGGAACTCGTTAGCGGATATTTCACTGGCAGAAAAGTTGCTCGACTATCATCCTACAAAACGATTTGAAGATGGATTGCTGGAAACGATTGAATTTTTTAAAAAGATGTACGGCAATGCCTGATTCAATTTGTTACTCAACACAAGTGCATAGATTTACAGCTTTATAAAATATTTTGAATGGCTTTTATCAAAACCGAATTCCCGGGATTATTAATATTCGAGCCAAGGTTGTTTGAAGACAGCCGGGGATATTTTTACGAAAGCTACAACGCAGGTATTTTCGAGGCGGCCGGAATATCAGTGAATTTTGTGCAGGATAACCAGGCAAAATCTTCCTATGGCGTTGTTCGTGGCCTCCATTACCAGCTTGCTCCCTTTGCTCAGACTAAACTCATACGGGTGCTTGAGGGAAAGATTGTTGATGCGGTTGTAGATCTTCGTGATGGCTCCCCAACTTACGGAAAACAGTTCACCATCGAATTGTCTGCTGAAAACAGACAGCAACTCCTGGTGCCGAAGGGCTTTGCACATGGCTACTCTGTGGTGAGTGAAACAGCCGAAGTATTTTACAAGTGCGATGATTTTTATAATAAGGAAGCAGAAGGGGGTTTAAGTCTTAATGATCCAACTCTGAATATCGACTGGCAGATTCCAACGGACAAGATGATTATTTCAGAAAAAGACCTTTTATACCCTCCGTTTAGCGAAAGCAATTGGAATTTTATTTACCAACCCTAATCTTACTGGTGGCTGATAAAAAAAACATATTGGTAACAGGTGCCAACGGACAATTGGGAATGGAATTTCGTTTACTGGAAAAATCATTCCCGCACTATCAATTTTTGTTTGTTGCGAAGGAGGAACTTGACATATGTAACGCAGGCGAAGTATCCGCATTTTTTAATAACAACGAAATAGCTGTCTGCATCAATTGCGCTGCTTATACTTTGGTGGATAAAGCCGAATCAGAAAAAGATTTAGCATATGCAGTGAATGCCACAGCAGCTGCTACGCTGGCAAAGGAGTGTACCAAGGCCCGGACTTTGCTTTTTCA
>JANXYS010000170.1 GCA_025355935.1 Chitinophagales bacterium
CGATCGTTTTGGATCTATTGATCCTTCAGAAGGTGGGCACACAGAAAGGTATAATGCGAATGTAATCCTGTCGCATACCTTTTCGGAAAGGGTGTCATTGATAAACCAATTTTATTATACCCGAAATGTTTTCAGCCTGTATTCCGATTTTACCTTTTACCTGAACGATCCGGTAAATGCAGATGAAATAAACCAGGCGGAAAAAAGAAATATTTATGGCTATAGTGCCCGGCTGGCGAAAAAAAATATTTTTAAAAGTTGGGTGCTAAATTCAAACTACGGAGCGGGGCTTCGGTACGACGCTACGCGCAACAGTTACCTGGCTCATACGGTAAAGCGCAGATTCCTGGAGTATGTGAAACTAGGCAACATTCGGGAGCTAAATGCTTCGGCCTTTATTCAGCAGCAGGCTACTTTTGAGAAGTGGGTAGTGGAGGCTGGCGTTCGGCTGGATTATCTGCATTTTAGTTATCAGGATAAGCTACAGACAACACAATTACCCGATCAGGCTAAATCAATCATCAGCCCGAAATTAAGCGTTCAATACAATTTGTCTAAGCGCGTGCAGGTGTATGCAAAAGCTGGCAAGGGTTTTCATTCAAACGATACAAGAGTAGTAGTGGCACATAGGGGCGAGGAAATACTTCCGGCTGCGTATGGAGCCGATCTGGGTATCATCATAAAACCAACCCCGGATTTCCTGCTGAATGTTGCCGCGTATTTTCTTCACTTAAACCAGGAATTTGTTTACGTGGGTGATGATGGTAACATAGAGCCGAGTGGCAGAACAAATAGGAAAGGCATTGACATTATAGCTCGTTATCAATTTACAAAAGCCCTGTTTGCGAATGCTAATATAAACTTTACAAATCCCAGGTCTGTTGATGCAAAAAAAGGGCAGGACTATATTCCGCTGGCACCGAGGGCAACCAGTACAGGCGGCTTATTCTACCGGAAGACTTTAGGCTTTAATGGAGGTGTCACCTACCGGTACATCCGGGACCGTCCTGCCAATGAAGATAATACCATTGTGGCGAAGGGCTATTTTTTAGTGGATGCATCTGTTAATTACGCCCAATCGAAATATGAAGTTGGCCTGGCCCTCGAGAACATACTTAACACGAAATGGAATGAGGCGCAGTTTGCTACCGAGAGCCGCCTGAAAGATGAGCCCGCTGCGATAACCGAATTGAATTTCACACCGGGTACCCCAGTCTTCATCAGGATGAAATGCGCAATCTTTTTTTAAATGAAATTAGAAGGTGATGAAGGAGCATTTGTGATGGAAAAGCCCGGGGCTGGATTTGCGGGAAAATGTGATATAGTTTTTTTACTGCACGGTTCAAAGGTTCCGGCGTCCAAATTTGACAGGTTATTAAAAATGTTAGAACCATCTAACTTTTGTATATTTGGATGCGTTTGTATCCTTTACCATTAAATTACCCTTGTTCATTGCGAATTATTTTCATCCTCAGTTTGTGCATTTTTTCTGCTGATGCATCTGGTCAAACTGATTCAGGTGCGAAGAGATATAGCTTTACGCATCCTCTGCCACGAGCCCTGTTGAAGGAAATGGAAACGGACCGGCCGGATGCCACGGAGAGTGCTTACACCGTAGCAGCCGGTCATTTCCAACTGGAAACAGACATGTTTAAACAGGTGCGAAATAAAGCCGAGCAATTTCTGTACGTCGAGAATTCCTATAACCTGGTAAACTTAAAACTCGGGTTAACGCGGCGAACAGACGTACAGATAGTAATTCCAACGTACGTAATCAATATGGTAAAGGAAAGAGCCACGCGTAAGATTACCGAAAACCAACATGGCTTTGGGGATATTGTCATTCGTTATAAATATAACCTTTGGGGATATTCGGGCGGTAAAACTGCGCTTGCTCTCATGCCATTTTTATCGATTCCAACAGCGGCATCAATGAGTGCCGGCTTGCACGGCGGAATAATTATACCGTTTGTCTGGAACATATCAGACAAGCTGAGTTTCGGCTCACAGGTTGGATTTACAAGAGCAAAAGAAGATGATAATGCGTATCATAGTTATTATTTATATTCTTTCACCTTCGGAAGAAGTATTGGAAAGAACGTAGATGTATTCAGCGAAATGTTGTTTAATTATAACTTTTACCAGGCCAGGTTCGACACATATGCAAACGGAGGAATAATTTTATCATTAACCGATAATTTAAACCTGGATGCAGGGTTCAATTACGGGCTTAAGGCAACCTCCGACCGAACCATTTTTACGGGTCTTTCTTTTAGGCTATAGGCGGACGGCTGACGAACGTACCCATCTGATCTCAATAAACTGACTATACAAGTGGGTCGATTCTTTATCGGAACCCGTAGTAGCCGTAGGTAAAATTCAGGCTCGATATTATTTTTTCTTTCACGCTTCAATCCCTGACAGCTTCCCCAAAAATTTCGGCGCCTAACAGTTAAACCAGCAGCCTTTCAAGTACCTTCGCCCAAGTTTTTAATGAATAAATATTTCCACGATGATGAATCTGACAGAAATTAGCAAGAAGATAATTAAGGGCGACTTCAGCAGCCTCTTAAATTTTGGAAATGGCAATAAAAATGTTCATCCAACGGAAGTGGCTAAAATGTTGGGTGCAGTACCGGTCGATTCCGCTATAGAGGCATTTCGTTCTTTACCGACCATTACCCAAACAAAAGTTTTTTCCTATTTAGACACTTTTTTCCAAAAGAAAATTGTGAAAACGATTACAAAATCGCGGGCTTCCTTTATTTTGAACAGTTTAAGTTCAGATGACCGCATTGCGTTCTATTCCTCGCTTAAAGGGGTGGAACGTTCTTCATACCTGGAACTATTAGACGAAAAAAATAAAGATGCAGTACATGATATTTTGGGTTATCCTGAAAACAGCGTGGCAAGACTAATCAATACTGAATTTGCGACCATCAACACTGAAATTACCATAATGCAGGCGAGTGAGCACCTAAGAAAAAATCATAAGGACAACGAAACCGCTAATGTTATATATGTAGTTGATAAAGAAGGAAAATTAGTAGATGACATTCCTATGAGAAGGTTTGTACTAAACGACCCAAATAAAAAAATAGCTGAGATTTTAGATGGCTCCTGCGTAAGTCTAAAAATGACTGACACCAAGGAAGATGCCATCGTTAAATTTAAAGAATATGACAGGGTGGTGTTGCCTGTAACTAACAACGACTATGTTTTGCTCGGTGTGTTAACGGTTGATGACGTAATGGATGCAGAAGAGCAAAGAAATACAAAGGAGATTCAAAATTTTGGTGGTGTGGAAGGGCTGGATTACCCTTATGTAAAGACCCCATTTTTCTCATTAATTAAAAAGAGAGCAACCTGGCTGATTGTACTATTTGTGGGTGAAATGCTTACAGCAACCGCCATGGGTTATTTTGATGCTGAAATTTCAAAGGCCGTTGTACTGGCTTTATTTGTTCCCCTCATTATATCAAGTGGCGGTAACAGCGGCTCACAGGCCGCAACACTCATTATCCGTGCAATGGCGTTAAAAGAACTTACCATCAGGGACTGGTGGTTTGTGATGCGACGAGAAATTTTGTCGGGCCTAACCTTAGGTTTGATCCTCGGTACCATTGGTTTTATTCGAATTGCAATTTGGCAGAATCTTCATTTGTATGATTACGGTGTACACTGGTTTTTATTAGCTCTTACCATTTTCTTTTCGTTAATAGGAATTGTAATGTGGGGTACATTAAGCGGCTCCATGATACCCATACTTTTAAAGAAAGTTAAAGTTGACCCCGCCACTTCATCTGCACCGCTTGTCGCCACCCTGGTGGATGTTACCGGGTTGGTGATTTACTTTACAATCGCCGCTGCTATTTTAAAGGGAACGATCTTATAACTATATTAAAAGTTTGGCTGCTGTAAAATGGTACCAACGAAAACTTTGATAGGGGTGTACTAACGTGAACGGATACCAACACTGTCTTTTTATTATTTTCAGCTTTAGTAAATCAATTGTATATGAAAACATTCGCTACACTTTTAATTTGTATGCTGATGACCATCTGTATGTATGGCCAGCGTAGAACATTATCGTTGCAGTACATCGACTCCTCTATAAAACCCGGTGATGATTTTTATATGTACGCAAATGGCAAGTGGTACGATACGGCAACCATACTTCCTACAGAATCCCGTGCAGGCGCAAGAATAGATATGGATTATACCACCAGGGCCCATATTAAAAATATATTGGAAACCGCCGCAGCCTCGCATAATGCATCCGGAACAATAGAACAAAAGGTGGGCGATTTCTTCGCATCAGGAATGGATACCAATACAATTGAAAAGCTAGGCTACCAGCCGGTGCAAAAAGTACTTGCCGAGGTGAACGCGTTGAAAACTGCAAAAGATGTTATGCGCTTCGTAGCAAAGCAGTATACCTCCTTCAATGGAATGCTTATTGGCTTGTATGCTGGGCCTGATGATAAGAATAGCATGAATTATTTGCTCCAGTTTTACCAGGCCGGGCTTGGGTTACCAGACAGGGATTATTACTTTAAAACTGATGTTTCAACACTGGATGTGGTAAAAGCCTACCAGGCTTATGTTACAAAACTATTTATGCTAACCGGTGATAATGCAGCAGAGGCAATGAGGCATATGAATACCGTATATGCGTTGGAAAAACAGATGGCAGCAAGCCATCGAACCAATGTTGAATTGAGAGACCCACAAGTTAATTATAACAAGATGGCGGTTGCTAATCTTGATAAGCGGATGCCGTTTATAGGTTGGAAAGAATTGCTGGTAAACCTGCATGCAACCACAGACTCAATCAATCTCGGTCAGCCCGGATATTATGCAAAGCTTGACTCGTTATTGCACGTTACACCTCTTGATGCATGGAAAACTTACCTACGATTTAATGTGCTGAATAATGCAGCCGTTGGTTTGAGCAAAGATTTTGAGGTTGCGAATTTTGAGTATACTGGTAAAGCATTGAGCGGGCAGCGATTTATGAAGCCGCGATGGGAACGAATGTATAAACTGGTAGATGGAACAATGGGGGAAGCGCTGGGTCAACTCTATGTTCAGAAATACTTTACTCCTGAAGCAAAGCGGAGGATAACGGAACTGGTAAATAACCTGCAAAAAGCGTTTGCTACGCGTATTGATCATCTTGACTGGATGAGCGAAAGCACTAAGCGGGCATCAAAGGAAAAGCTGGGAACATTTATAAAGATGGTAGGTTATCCTGATAAGTGGAGGGATTACAGCAAGGTTACTATCAACCGGAATACCTATTTTGAAAATATACATTCGGGTGCACAGAATGAGTATAATTTTATGATGAGCAAATTAGGCCGGAAAGTTGATCGGACGGAATGGGGCATGACGCCTCCCACCAATAATGCCTACTACAACCCAACGTATAATGAAATTGTTTTTCCTGCAGGTATCCTGTTATCTCCGATGTTTGATGTTAATGCAGATGATGCTTTAAACTATGGCGCAATCGGCGTTGTAATCGGGCATGAGATAACGCATGGTTTTGATGACCAGGGTGCGCAATATGACAAAGACGGTAATTTAAGGAACTGGTGGAGTAAAGAAGATTATGCAAAATTTAAAGCAAAAGGTGCGATGGTCATCGACCAGTATAACGGCTTTACCGTCTTTGACACCATGCATGTTAATGGTGCTCTCACCCAGGGAGAGAATACCGCCGATATAGGAGGTGTCGCTATTTCTTACAGCGCTTTCAAATTAACAAAAGAAGGACAGGACAGCACAAAGATTGATGGTTTAACACCAGATCAACGATTCTTTTTAGCCTTCGCCCAAAGCTGGCGCAAAAAAGTAACCAACCAGTCGCTACAGCAACAAATAAAAACAGACCCTCATTCACCCGGCTTCTTTCGCATCAAAGGGCCATTGATGAATTTCACGCCTTTTTATAAAGCATTTAATGTGCAGCCTGGCGATAAGATGTATAAACCGGAAAGCGCGCGGATAGCGATTTGGTAGGGGGGCAGAATTTCGGGTTATCAAAGTAAACTTAGCCTGAGCCATACAGGTTAGATTCAATCTTACTACTTAATACAACATTTTTTCAAAGAAATGTTGGTCATGGTTGGACCTCGCCGAGATATTATTAAGTCTGTTTACTCTGTAGTACTTACACCTAGTGAATAAATAACCGTATTAATGTCTGTTTCAAAGCAGGCCAAAAACAGAGAAAACCAACATGACCTCCATTACCAAAGCAACCGAAAATGATTTCCAATCAATCGTAGACATTGGGAAAGTAGTTGTAGGCGAAGCGCACAAAAACGCAGCTCCTGTAGATGACATGAAAGACTACCTGCAACGGAATTATAATGATGCTGCTATAAAGGAAGAGCTTAGCGACCCAAATAACATCTATCACATCATTTATTATGATAGTCAGCCTGTCGGCTTTTCTAAAATAATTTTCGATGCTCCTCACCCAAACATTGTTGCCGAAAATGTAACCATGCTCGACCGGATCTATTTACTAAAAGAGTTCAGCGGTTTAAAATTAGGTATGCAGTTGTTGAATTTTAATCTTGCACTCGCGAAAGATTATGGACAAGAGGGCATCTGGTTATACACCTGGGTGGGCAATGAAAGGGCTATTAATTTTTATCAAAAGGCGGGGTTTACTATTATTGGAAGCCATCATTTTTATGTTACCCCAGCTTACTATAACGTGAACCATCAAATGTACTTACCGATCACCGCTAGCCACTAAGTGTTTCGCCACACAGATCCGAAATCGCAAAGAGGCACAAGGATTCGCTACGTGGATAAAAATTAAAGCAACCACTAAGGGTGAAAGTGCAAAGAAGAACAAAAGTTCACTGCGTTAATAAGAAGAACAGGAACCACTAAGCGGCGAAGGCGCCAAGAGGCACAAAGATTTACTTTGTAAGTAGAACTTGACTCAACTCACGTTAAATCTTTTCTTGCTTCTTTCACGAAGTGAACTTAGTATCCCGTCGTGTTTTAGACACTTGGTGCCCAAAAAAATTGACGCATTGAGCTTAGTCTTCCTTGGTGTTTAAAAGACTTCGTGGCGAAAAAACTATCTTTGTCCGCCACTTACCTTTCTCCAGCTAAATATAATGCATGAAAATAATTCCACTCAGCGAAGGCGCTTTTACTATTGATAAAACAAAGCTATTTGTACCGTTTGATGAAAAAACAGATGACCTGCAGGAGAGGCCTCTTGGTAGCTTGTTGGTGGAGATACAGCCGTTCCTTGTAATTACACAGGATGATGTAATTCTTATCGATACGGGACTGGGCTTTCGCAATCCGGACGACAGCCTGCAGATCCATCAGAATCTTTTGGATAATGGTATCGGGCCCATGGAAGTGACTAAGGTATTGATGAGTCATCTTCATAAAGATCATTCCGGGGGAATTGCGATAGAAGATCATATTCTTGGCAGGCAATTCATGAGCTTCCCTAATGCTATCTATTATGTGAATCAAGATGAATACAGGTATGCAATGGAAAAGGGAGCACCCTCATATACGCCGCATGAATTTTCCCTGCTCGGTAATTCAGACCAGGTAGTTTTTACCTCTGGCAATGGCAAGATAAACGACTGTATAAGGTATGAAGTTTCGGGTGCACACAGTCCATACCACCAGGTTTTTAAATTAGAGGAAGACGGCGAGATTGTATTTTACGGCGGCGATGTTGCCCCGCAATTACAACAGATGAAAAACAGGTTTATTGCAAAGTACGATTACGAAGGAAAGCGATGTATGGAATTAAGACAGGAATGGTGGAAACAGGGGCAGGAGGAGCACTGGACTTTTCTTTTTTACCACGATATAAAAACGCCGGTGATGAAGGTTTAAAAAGGAGGCCTGCCCTAAAAAGAGCTGGCCGTTGCTAACCTATGAAAAACACCTTCTACAAAAATAGATTAAAAAAATTGACATACAACATTAAATGTTTAATTTTTTTAGATTGAATAAAGCGTTGAATTACACAGTTTTACCTCTTTTTATTAATTAAAATACCCTTTTCCTTTAGAAAAGGGTATAAATTATATGTATCTGATTTAAATTTTGAAAGACAGTGTTATTGCTTCCACATTTGTCCGCGAGCTTTGTTCTGCAGTCTTTGTTCGCGCATTTTCCTGAGCCGTTCAATCATTTTTCTCCGGAATTCAGCGTCCGTTTTAAAAAAAGTATTTGTCCTTTCGGCCCCGACAATTTTAATAAAACGATCCTGGTATTTCTTCTTAATATTTAACACAGCCTGCTGCCTGTCGATCTCATTCAAATCAATGGAAACTCCCTTTATTTCTGCGTCATATTGTGTATGTACAGGCCAGAATCTTTGCGCTTCGTCCTCCGTGAGTTTAAGTTCCTGGCTAACATAGGCAATATATAAGGCCTGGATCTTTTGTTCGCGCTTCGGGCCATCGTTGTCGCTGCCAACCTGCGCGGTTACTATGTTTAATGAGCCTATTAAGATAAAAAGGGAAAGTAAAATATGTTTCATCTCGGGGTATTAATTGTTTAAATTCATTTTGCTTAAAACATTATCGAGGGTATTGTCATTCATAATATATTCATCCGCATCCGGTAGTGCCATTTCATCTGTTGCAGAGGCTACGAGCGCTGCATTTACATCCTGTCCGCTTTCAGTAAGATATTTCTCAATATCTCCCGCCGAAATTTTATCAAGTTCCGAATCAAAGCTTTTATTTTTGATTATTTCACTGGCCTGCAGCATTGCCGTTTCAGGACTCGCCACGGTGTCAGCCGTTTTGTTATTAAAAATACTCAATATGCTTAATCCTATGATGCCTGTAATGGCTGCTGCAACCATATACCTCAGCATGCCGCGATTGCTTTTCATTGGAACTACTTTTGTAGGCAGTGCTACTTCTTTAATGCTACCAGCTGCTAACTGTTCAAAATAACCGTCTGGCACAGTAAATACGTTCCGGTTACCGACTGCAGCAAGGGTAGGAGACAGAAGCCTTGTTTCTTCCATCACCGTTAACGTTTCTTCCTGCCTGATGCGGTTCATTATATTACCCGCAAGCTGGTCAAAATAGCCTTCAGGAACTGCGAATGGCTGTTTCACTGCAGCATCCAGCAAGCCACTACTTTCTTCCTTCACCAGCTCAAGCATGGCTTCCGGAAAGTTAACAAAGAAACTATCCGGAACGGTAAATACATTTACAGCTGGCACCCGGGCCAGCGTTGGTGCTGATTCTTTTAACTCACTTAATATGTCAATTCTCCTGGTCATGTTCGTGTATCAGACTCCTTTTAAGGGTATTCGTTTAATGATTAAGTATAAAATCCTCTATCTTTTTTACTGCGTGGTGGTAACTTGCTTTCAGGGCACCCTCGCTGGTTTCCAGTACCCTGCTCATCTGTTCATAAGGCATTTCCTCGAAATAGCGCAGGTTAAACACGGCTTTTTGCTTTTCCGGAAGCCGCTGGATGGCTAATTGTAATTTCCATTCCAGCTTGTTACCGTCAAAATCTTTGTCGGCTACCAGTTTATTTGACATTGCACTATTATCATCATCACTAATTGATACCGACGATCGCTTCTTTTGTTGCTCAAGGAATGTAAGGCTTTCGTTCGTGGCAATGCGATAAAGCCAGGTATATAATTGGCTGTCTTCGCGAAAATTTGCCAGGTTCTTCCACACTTTTATAAACACATTTTGCAATACATCGTTTGCATCTTCATGGTCTACCACCATACGCCGGATATGCCAGTAAAGCTTTTCCTGGTACTTTTTAATGATCCGCGTGTACGCGCTTTCTTTTGTTGCGTCTTCTTTAAAGAGCAGCAACAATTCTTTGTCGTCTAAGTGGTCGGCCATAATTTAATTGAAGTACTGCAAATGTAACGTACAGACTGCTGGGCGCAAAAATAGTTTAAATGCGGGATTGTCGTGGAAAGTGTCTGGCAGTGGCTCGATTAAGGTATTAACCGGGGATAACAGCGGGCGTAAAATGTTTTACCAGCAATACGATTTGCCCGAGATGATACGCGTCGTGCTGGATAATGCCCTGCAGGTGATCGTAAAAACTCATGCCGTTAGCAGCATATACTTTATTAAGATGATCGCGCTTTAATTTTTCCAGGAACAGCATCCACTCCTGCTGGCTTTGTTCAAAGCGACTAAGGGTATTTACCCACGCGGACTCACTGTCATCCGTAACCGGTAAAAAATAATTGTGTTCTGGCGTTGTGATAATCTTTCCACTTAAACGTTCTATAATATTCAGCCGCCACCAGATCATGTGGTTCGTAATTTCCCAGACCGAATTGATGGCAGGGTTTAACTTAAAGGCTGCCTGTGCAGCTGTTAAGTTTAGGAGTGTGTTCTCGATCGTAATTTCAAGCCACGGAGCCCCGTTATAGAGGTCCTTCATTAATTTCTTAATGCGTTTTACTTCTTTCATCCTGCCGGCTTAAAAGAGTTTTTGACAAAATTGGGTAGATAAAATAGGAGTGTAAAAAAAGCCAGCAATGCAGCTGTCCGTTATTTTAAGTTATTTTTTTCGCATCATCACTTTTTCTACTGCGGCTACAATGTTATCGGTATCAAGGCCATATTTTACAAGCAAATCCATAGGCTTACCACTTTCACCAAAAGTATCGTTGGTACCGATATATTCAATCGGTATAGGGTTATGCCTGGCAGCTACCTGTGCAATACTGTCGCCTAAACCACCAATAATATTATGTTCTTCGCATGTTACTGCGCAACCCGTTTTTTGAATAGATGCCTTTACCGCCTCAACATCCAGCGGTTTGATAGTATGAATATTGATGAGCTCAACGCTGATACCTTTTACTTCTAATATGCGCGCTGCTTCTACGGCTTTCCATACCAGGTGACCGCATGCAAAAACGGATACATCTTTTCCTTCATTCATATGCTGGGCCTTACCTAAAACGAAATCTTCTTCCTTCGTAAATATGGGCCATACGGGGCGGCCAAAGCGCAGGTAAACAGGGCCTTCAAATTTTGCGATAGCTTTAGTGGCAGCCTTGGTTTGATTATAATCACAAGGAACAACAACCGTCATCCCGGGTAACATTTTCATTAAGCCAATATCTTCTAATATTTGGTGCGTAGCGCCGTCTTCACCAAGTGTGAGGCCCGCGTGCGACGCACATATTTTTACATTCTTGTTACTATAGGCTACGCTCTGCCTGATTTGGTCGTATACGCGGCCGGTGCTAAAATTTGCGAACGTTGTGGTAAACGGAATTTTACCACCGATGGCCAGGCCGGCGGCGATACCAATCATATTAGCTTCTGCAATACCAACCTGTATAAAACGCTCGGGAAACTCCTTCATGAATGCCTGCAGCTTCAACGAGCCGGCAAGGTCTGCAGTAAGTGCCACAACCTGGTCGTTGTCACGACCGGCTTCCAAAATTCCATCGCCAAAGCCACTCCTGGTATCTTTGTTTCCTGTTACTTCAATCGTATTAAGCATTGATCTTTTTTTTGTTTGCAAGATAAGAAATCAAACATGATTTCGGGTGATGGTTGTAGGAGGAAAGGATCAAAAGTTTATCTCCTGCCCTGCCCCCTACTTATCGTTTGCGAGTTTCTCTTCCCAGGCCCAGGCTGTCCGCATCATATCTGCAAGTGTGTATTTAGGATCCCAGCCAAGTTTGCTTTTAGCTTTTTCATTGTTGGCATAGATGGCAACGACGTCACCCGGGCGTCGTCCGGCAAGGCCGTAATTTAATTTCCTGCCACTTACTTCCTCAAACACCTTAATGGCTTCCAGTACCGTATTTCCATTACCAGTGCCAAGATTAAAGACGTCGCAATTTCCTTCGTTGCGGCCTTCAATAAGGTAATTTAAAGCAAGCGTGTGAGCATGCGCAATATCGCATACATGTATATAATCCCGTACACAACTGCCATCCCGGGTATCATAATCGTTGCCCCAAACAAGCATTTTTGGTAGTTTTCCAATAGCCGTCTGCGTAATGGCCGGTACAAGATTCGCTGGCTTACCCAGTGGAATCTCCCCTATCAACCCACTCGGATGTGCGCCTACGGGATTGAAATACCGGAGGAGGATTGCTTTCATTTCAGGGTAGCTATTGATGGTCTGCTTTACAATTCCTTCCCCCATTTGCTTTGTACTCCCATAAGGCGATTCCGCAGGCTTAAAAGGAGTTTCTTCGGTCACCGGGATAGAATCAGGGTTTCCGTACACAGTACAAGAGGAAGAAAAAACGAAATGCGGTACATGAAATTCTTCGGCACACCGTAAAATGTTTATCAAAGAGTTGAGGTTATTATCGAAGTACATCAGGGGCTTTTCTACCGATTCGCCCACAGCTTTAAAAGCAGCGAAATGGATAATACCGGTGATATCATGGTTCTCTTCAAAAATAGCCTGCGTATCATCAAAGTTGCAAAGATCCACGGTATAATTTTTCACCCTTTTGCCAATAATCTCTTCTACTCCATCAAGTATACCAATGCTACTGCGACTGTTATCATCCACTGAAATTACCTCAAAACCATTTTGAACAAGATCAACAATTGTGTGTGAGCCGATATACCCACAACCGCCGGTAACCAAAATTTTTTTCATCTAGTATTATTTAAATAAAAATACGAATTAAAAGTTTGTTAGCCGGGGCTTAAAGTTCATAGCAAAAAAAAGCCCAGCTGACAGCTGGGCTTTTATACTTATTTTCTAAAAAAATGAATGAGATAGTAGATGAGGGTTGCAAGTATTCCGCTTACCGGGATGGTAAGTATCCAGGCCCACATCAGGTTAACGGTTACGCCCCAGCGCACTGCGGATAACCTTTTAGTTGCTCCCACGCCGATTATAGATCCCGTAATAACGTGTGTTGTACTTACAGGTATTTTGAGCATTTCCGTAATGAATAACGTGATAGCGCCGGCGGATTCCGCAGCAACTCCTTCAAAAGGGGTAACCTTGGTAATGCGTGTGCCCATTGTTTTAATAATTTTCCATCCACCGCTCATGGTACCCAGGGCAATGGCAGTATAACATGCAAGCGGCACCCAATTTGGCATTTGGTTGAATTTTGCAATCTGCCCGCCACTGATTAAAGCGACTGTAATGATTCCCATTACTTTCTGAGCATCATTTCCACCGTGGCCAATACTTACTGCCGCTGAGGAAACAAGTTGCATTTTTTTAAACCATCTTTCAGACTGAGCGTAGTTCAGGCTACTTAAAAAAAGTGAAAAAACGCTTAGTGAAATAATGATGAAACCGATAAGCACCCATTTGAAGTTATGCGAATAAAATAGCACCTTCAAAAAATAGCTATCATAGTGTGTTTTTAGTTTAGAAGGGTCTGTTTCGATGACCTGATAAAGGAGAAAGCAGGTTGCAGCAATTACCAGTATCCCAACTATCTTGGGTAACACTCCTTTCCGG
>JANXYS010000247.1 GCA_025355935.1 Chitinophagales bacterium
AGCACCCAATATCCGGACATTATTTTTCAACAGGAAACTATTCAGATCGCTCGACAATTGAGCAGGCGGGTTTGGAAGCGATCCGGAAATAACAAAATCATTTTCACCCGGAGGAATGGTCCCCATGGCAAAAATGGTTTCGCTGAAAGGTGCGGCATAGAGGTATCCATTGTCCCCGGTTCCCCGCACACCGGAGGATATACTATTTTTTATAAACCTTGTAAGGTCAAATGGGGAGGTGTTTAATACGGTAGTAATAATCCCGGTTTCAGAAGAGGATCGCAGGTGCAGGTCATACTGGTTTTCATGCCAGTTGAGGCTCCACGATCCTGCCCCATAATAGTTTCCGATGTCTTGCCAAATCCAGCCATCGGGCACCGGCTGCAAAATATACCTGGAATCATCTGCAATCAGCGAACCGCTAACGGATGAAATTCCCTTCAACTGCAACGCGTTTTTTACCCTATTGAAAATAGAATTTTGTGTAGTTGATGACCAGCGCCAACTTCCAAGGCTTGGATCTCCACTACCTTGTATAATTAAATTACCCTGCAGTCTGTTTTCTTTTAAAACTCCGTCTGTACTGATGATGGTGGCAAAATTGAAATTGGTTCCAAGCAAGGCAAACGCAGTTGCACTCGTAATTATTTTCTGACAACTAGCCGGAGCCAGGCCAACCTGCGCATTTCTCTCAAATATAATGTTGCCGTTGCCCATATCCATTACATACATGCCCGTAAGTGCATGTGCAAACTGTTCATCTTTTTCAAGATTATCTAAGGCATGGCTGAGAGTTGCCCTGAGATTCTGTCCATCAGAACCTAAACCTGCCAGCAGAAAATATAGAAACAGGAAAATCAATTTCATGTAAAATCTTTAATCTTCAAATCTAAAAGTTTTAAATTTGAAGCATTATAAATTTATCACTGAATCAAATGAGGCTTATAGCCTTTAGTCCGCAACCTCCGTCGGCGCCGAACATTCATTCAGCTGAAAATGTTATCAACCTCATATTTTATTTATGATTAAAACCACCATCATTACCATCGGCGACGAACTGCTCATTGGCCAGGTAATAGATAGCAATAGCGCCTGGATGGCACAACAACTGAACCAGGCGGGGATAGCCGTTTTGCGCCGTGTTGCAGTCGGGGATAACTGGGATCAGATATGGCAATGCCTGGATGAAGAAAGCCGGCACGCCAATGTTATTCTTATTACCGGTGGTTTAGGGCCTACAGCCGACGATATTACCAAACCTTTGTTGTGTAAGTATTTTGCCGGCACGCTTCGCACAGACGCTGAGGCGCTTCAAAACGTGAAATATCTTTTTGAAGAAGTTTTTAAACGTCCTGTTACTGACCGTAATGTCAGGCAGGCCGAAGTTCCCGACAACTGTACTGTACTACAAAATAAGCGAGGCACCGCACCAGGAATGTTATTTGAAAGAAGTGGCAAAGTCTATGTGAGCATGCCAGGTGTGCCGCATGAAATGCAGGGAATGATGACGGACGATGTAATTCCTTTTCTTAAAAAAAATTTCACACTGCCTTTTATAATTCACAAGACTTTGCTAACCTTTGGTATTGGAGAAAGTATGATCGCAGACATGATCCAGGATTTTGAGAAAGGCCTGCCGCCGCATATCAGGCTTGCCTACCTGCCAAATTATGGGATGGTTCGATTGCGCCTGTCAGCTACTGGCCCCGATAAGGCGCAGCTTTCAAAGGAAGTAATGGAGAAGTTTGTCATTTTACAAGAACTGATACGAGGATATCTTGTAACCAATGAGGATGAGCCTATGGAAAAAGTGGTAGCAAAACTTCTTTCCTCTAATAAAGCAACCCTTTGCACGGCCGAGAGTTGTACAGGTGGATATATTGCTCAGCTGATTACCTCTATTCCAGGCTCCTCTGTTTTTTACGATGGAAGTGTTGTGAGTTATTCTTACAAAGCCAAAGAAGACCTGTTACAGGTAAACCACAACACCCTCGCCAGCAAAGGAGCCGTGAGTGAAGAAGTTGTTCGGGAAATGGCAAAAGGAGCTCTCGCCAATATAAAATCGGATTATACAATCGCTGTATCCGGCATTATGGGCCCGGACGGCGGCCTACCCGGAAAGCCAGTGGGCACAGTTTGGATAGCAGTTGGAAACAATGAAAAATTAACTACACAACGTTTTCATTTTCGATTTGACCGACAAAAAAATATACAATTGACTGCGGTTAATGCACTCAACATGCTGAGGGTATTTATGCTATAATTACAAAGTAACCCTACAAAAATGGGCTTTGGTGAGCGTTACTCCCGATAATGAATGAATCTCAGCTTTAATCCATTGCGGAAAGACTTGCAAGGATCGGGTAAATGGCATTTTGCAGGGTTGATTTACTTACATTTGTGGTTATTAACCGATTATAAATTTTTGCAGCTATATGAGTATAATTGATTTAGTAATGCCCAAACTTGGTGAAAGCATCATGGAAGCCACCATTCTGAAATGGCATAAAAATGTCGGGGAAAAAATTAGCCAGGATGAAACACTTCTTGATATTGCAACTGATAAAGTAGACAGTGAAGTACCAAGCACCGCGGAAGGAATTTTGGAAGAGTTATTATTTCAGGTAAATGATGTTGTACCGATCGGTACAGTCATTGCAAAAATCAGGGTTAAAACCGAAGATGGTGCTCAGGAAGTTTCTGGTCCGCAGGCGTCGCCGAAGCCGCGTGAAGTCGAGTACGAAGAAGCGAACCTCGTGGAAGAAGTTCCTTTTGTTCCTTCAAACCACCAGCCGGCCCAGGTAAGTGGCAACAACAATTCCCTCCGTTTTTATTCCCCTTTAGTTCTTAACATTGCGCAGAGTGAAGGTATCAGCATGAGCGATCTGGAGAAAATTCCCGGTACTGGCCAGGACGGACGGGTGAGTAAAAAAGATATCCTTTCGTTTGTTGCTAACCGTGGTAATGATTCCCTTACTACACAAACAAAACTGCCTTCGCAGACGGTAACAGTTCTTCAAAAAGGCGAAGAGAATACTAGTGTTGCTGAAAAGAAGGATCCTGTTTTTTCGGCGCCTGCAGTATTCCAGGGAAATGTAGAAATTATCGAAATGGATCGTATGCGCAAGCTAATTGCAAAGCACATGGTCGATAGCAAACATATCAGTCCACATGTAACCAGCTTTGCTGAGTGCGACGTTACCAACCTGGTTTTATGGAGAGACCGTGTGAAAAAGGATTTTGAAAAACGCGAAGGTGAAAAAATTACGTTTACGCCTCTTTTTATTGAAGCGATCGTAAAATGTATTAAAAAATACCCCTGGCTGAGTAGCTCAGTGGATGGGGATAAAATAATTGTAAAGAAAGACATCGGAATTGGAATGGCTACTGCTTTGCCAAGCGGAAACCTTATCGTTCCTGTTATCAAAAATGCTGACCAACTTAACCTGGTAGGCCTTACCAGGCAAGTAAACGGATTAGCGAATGCGGCACGCACAGGGAAATTACGCCCGGATGATACGACGGGAGGAACGTTTACTTTAACAAATGTTGGAACCTTCGGCAGCATCATGGGAACGCCAATCATTAATCAGCCACAGGTGGCAATCATGGCGGTAGGAGCAATAAAGAAACGACCGATGGTTATCGAAACTCTGCAGGGAGATACTATTGGTATCAGGCATATGATCTATATTTCATTAAGCTATGATCATCGCATCATTGACGGTGCTCTTGGATCTACTTTCCTGAATGCGGTAAGTAAAGAACTTGAAAACTTTGACGGAACCCGCCAAATATAGGGACGTCTCACATCTGCTGGTTTAATTGCTGAATGGATGGGGTGCTGGGGTGAAAAACTTTAACGGAAAGTATAATTCATCAATCTTTGCCGGTGTCTTATTTTTAAAAGATCTGTTTTCTTATCGAAAATAGGCCCAAATTCACATAATTTTCAGCCTGAACTTTCATTAAGTCTTTGATATAGAATCAATAAACTTGTCAATCCTTTTGTGAATCCAGAAAAAGTTCACAACTGGATATTCACAATTTGTAATACCATTGGTTTCTCAATTTTGAGGGAGGAATTGAGACTCAAGTCTTGGCGGAAATTTTTATGTCCCATTCTTTACAGTATTGTTTCTGCTAAAAAAATGCCCATACATTTCAATTTGCCGCAAATTGTTTTTATCTTTTGTTAGCATTATGCTGTTATGTGAATTTCTGCGTAACATTCTGTTTAACGATAAATAAAAGGATATGCCAAAGTATGTTATTGAGAGGGAGATCCCCGGCGCCGGTAACCTCTCATCCGACCAGTTGAAAGGAATTTCGCAGACTTCGTGCGGAGTGTTAAGTGCGATGGGACCTCAAATTCAGTGGGTTCATAGCTACGTAACCGGAGATAAAATTTATTGCCTGTACATTGCTCCAAACGAAGAAATGGTTCGCGAACATGCAGCGAAAGGTGGCTTCCCGGCTAATTCTGTTAGTGAGGTCACGAGCATTATCGACCCTACCACGGCTGAATAGAGCGATTCCAAAATCTCTGGTGCGAAATATTCGTTTTCGGCTTAATTTTGCGCGATTCTCCACTCTTGCATGTAGTTTATACGGGCAAATGGTGAAATAAGTAATTCTTCAATCGCCTAAAGTAAAAGCTGCACACATGGCACACGATCATTCGCATCATCACTCTCCCATTCTGACGAATGTAAACCGTGCCTTCCAGGTAGGCATTGCATTAAATTTTATTTTCGTAATTGTAGAGACGGTCGTTGGTCTTCGTATTCACTCTCTTTCCTTACTTTCCGATGCAGGGCATAACCTGGCAGATGTTGCAGCGCTTGCGTTGTCGTTACTGGCTTTCAAGCTTTTGAAGGTAAAATCAAATCAAAAATACACATATGGGTACAGGAAAACTTCCATTCTTGTCGCGCTCTTCAACGCCATGCTTTTGCTTCTGTCGGTAGGCGCCATCATTTACGAGGCAATTAACAGGCTTCTATTTCCTCAAATCGTAGTCGGGACAACAATTGCATGGGTTGCAGCCGTAGGAATAGTAATTAACACACTCACTGCACTTATGTTTTTGCGGGATAAAGATAAGGACCTGAATATTAAAAGTGCTTACCTGCATTTGATGAGTGATGCCATTGTTTCCCTTGGCCTGGTCGCAGGAGGCATCATCATTCATTTTACGAACTGGTATTGGATTGACAGCGTATTGGGTATATTGGTTGCGGTTATTATTCTTTTCAGCACCTGGAAATTGATGAGAAATAGTTTAAGGCTATCACTGGATGGAGTTCCACCCGAAATATCCTTGAATGAAATAAAAAACACGGCCATGGGCGTAAAGGGAGTACTTGACTTTCATCATATTCATATATGGGCTATCAGCACTACTGAAAATGCCTTAACTGCTCACCTTGTGGTTGATGAAGACATTCATCCCGAAGGAGAATTTGCGATCAAACAAACCTTAAGGCATCAGCTTCTACACAAAAACATCCAGCATATCACAATCGAAACGGAACGAAGGTCGACAGATTGTGGCGAACACGCCTGCAATGCAACCCTGGCACATTCAGACGGTCATCATACGGAGACTGACACAAAGAGCAAGCCACTTCAACATTAATTGCGCTGCAAAGCTCTTCCAATTATCGGAACCTAAGTAGTTCGGTCGGGATAGCCAGACCTTATGATAATTGGATGCCGCTTTTTACCGCCAACCTTTAAAACAAATGTTTAGTGTTTCGTGATGCTTATATCTGCAATTCGATTTTTTAACCGCTTAAAATACCGAGCTGTCGGCTCGCAAGATTTACCCCTCAGGAAGATGCGAAGCACGATGCAAAACGGATGCATCCGCCGCTTTAGAAACACGACGCGACGAAGAAACTCTGGCACTATTTTCTCTGCTTTTCTAAAAAAAATATGAAGAAAGTTAATCCAGATAAAAAAACTGCAGATAAAAAAGAAACTACCTCCAATCTGAAATCTGAGACGACAGACGATCAGGCGGTAAAAAAAGGGTATAACGAAAAGAATCCCACTCAACCTCAAGGAGCATTTAAACCTGATTCCACTAATCCAAAAAACTAATTGTTATTACAACCAAAAGCATGATTTTATGTAACTTTAATAAAAGTTATATGGAAAATTATGATACTGTTGTGGGCGCTCTTGCTGGCCTGCGCTCACGTGGTTATATCCTTGATTTTAACCTGGCATTTGATAAGATAATATGCAGTCAGTCTGAAGTGTGTCTGAATCCCGCGGAATTTGAAATAACCGAAACTTACCGGTTTGAAGGCGAAACGAATCCTTCTGATGAAGACGTCGTTTACGCCGTTGAGTCCATAGATGGAGGTCATAAAGGAGTTATTACTTCTGCATTTGGCATGTATGCTGACAACATTCACAGCGATATGATCCGGAAATTAAGCTTCCACCGCGTTTAAGCACAAGGTATATGAATCGAAAAAGTTTTCTGAAGCTCGGCTCGCTTGGGTTAGCTTCATTTAAAAATATTACTTTAGGTCTTTCTCCCTCAATAAAACCCATTGTAGTATCAACCTGGGATAGCGGAATGCCGGTGAATGCGGCAGCCTGGACAATCCTTTCCGTCAACGGCAGCGCTTTAGACGCAGTAGAAGCGGGCGCCATGCACATTGAAAACGAAATTAATTGCTGTGTGGGACTGGGTGGTTACCCCGACAGAGATGGGATTGTTACCCTCGATGCTTGTATCATGGATGAACAGTCGAACTGTGGAGCCGTTGCGGGCCTTGAGCAAATTAAACATCCTGTTTCAGTAGCACGCAAAGTGATGGAGTTGACGCCACATGTTATCCTGGTGGGCGATGGTGCCCAACAATTTGCATTAGAAAATGGGTTTAAAAAAGAAGCCCGGGTGCTTTCAGCCGACGCCGAAAAGGCTTATAAAGAATGGTTACAAAAAAGCGAGTATAAGCCGGTTATAAATATTGAAAACAAAACACAAAACGGTCCATTTGCGCCTAACTTCTTTGAGGACGGCAGTGCAAATCATGATACTATGGGATTGGTTGCCTTAGATGGTGCCGGAAACTTATCCGGTGCAGTTACTACAAGCGGAATGGCATTCAAACTTCACGGTCGCGTTGGCGATTCACCAATTATTGGTGCTGGGTTGTTTGTCGATAACGAAGTAGGTGCGGCCACAAGCAGTGGGGTTGGCGAAGAAGTTATCAGGATTTGCGGTACGCACCTGGTCGTTGAATTCATGCGGCAGGGCCTTAGTCCAAGTCAGGCATGCAAACGAGCTGTTGAACGTATTGTTCACAGAAATCCTGCAAAGGCAAAATCCTTACAGGTAGGTTTCCTTGCCCTTAATAAAAAAGGTGAATACGGTGGTTGGGCTGTGCAAAAAGGTTTCGTCTTCTCAGTAAAAAGTAGCCTTGAAAATAAAATTTATCCAGCTAAATATTCTCTCTAGCAACTTTATTAAAAATAATTCATGCACCTGCTGGAAATTATTGGTTTTAACATCGAAGCCTGTTTAAAAGCTCAACATGCGGGTGCATCGCGCATAGAACTTTGCGCTAATCCTGCCGGCGGCGGTACTACCCCATCTTACGCATTTATAAAAGCCGCAGCTGACTTATTAGAGATTCCATTCTTTGTTATGATTCGCCCGCGCGAAGGAGATTTCCTATATTCTGACGCAGAATTCGCAATCATGATGACGGACATCCAGCAATGTAAACAGCTCGGTTGTGAAGGAATAGTAACGGGGATTCTTAAAAATGACGCAACAGTTGACACCGATAGGATGTCTGTTATAACTAAAGAGGGGGGAATGTCAGTAACCTTTCACCGGGCGTTCGACAGGGTAAAAAACCGTTCCGAAGCTCTTGAAGACCTTATAAGGTTAGGTTGCAAAAGAGTGCTCACATCCGGCGGTAAAGTAACAGCGCTTGCTGGCTTGCAGGAAATACGTTCACTTATTGATCAGGCCCGAAACAGGATTATCGTAATGCCTGGGAGCGGCATTCGTGCATCCAATATTACTGAAATTGCGAAGATCAGCGGCGCTAAGGAATTTCATAGTTCGGCTGTGTTTAAGAACAAAGGAAAGATGCTTTTTTCCGCCACAGGAATGGAGGAAGACTTATCGTACGCTGACGTAGATGAAAAGGAAATCTCTTTAATGTTAAATGAATTGCGAGAATTTAAATAATTAGCCCTTTAAAACGTTTTAATGACCATACTAGCCAGTACATTGGACGACCTTGATTTGATATTTCATTTTTATGATCTTGCTGTAGCGTATCAGAAAACAAAGTTTCATAAGCACTGGCTTCCCTTCGATCGAAAAATGATAGAAACCGAAGTAATCGAAAACAGGCAATTTAAAATAATGGAGGATGATACAGTCGCGTGCGTATTCGCAATTACATACAGCGACCCTCATATTTGGAAAGAAAGAAATGCAGACAAAGCTGTTTATATTCATCGAATCGTAACTCATCCTTCATTTCGTGGAAGAAATTATGTCAAACATATCGTGCAATGGGCAAGGAGACACGTCAGCGAGAACAAACTTAATTATATAAGGATGGATACCTGGGGCGATAATGATTCACTCATCAACTATTATGTGCAATGTGGCTTCGGATTTATGGGAATAATTGTACCTGAACCTTCAGATGAACTTCCAAGTCATTACAGTGCTATAACCCTTAGCTTGTTTGAAATAAAAGTTTCATAGCCAAATTATTTGGTTCCCCGTTAAATATGAAAACTCTCAAAATGGTTATTGGCACAATTATTTATTTACTTATAACCGAACCTTCATTTTAAAACAAATAGTTATGAGTACCATAAAAAAATTATTAATCGGGTTTACAGCCGGAGCCATTATTGGCATCTTGTACGCACC
>JANXYS010000287.1 GCA_025355935.1 Chitinophagales bacterium
CGGTAACATCACGCTCCAAGTCAAGTTCGAGCCCAATGGGTGGCGAAAATAATCGGAGTGGCAATAGTGCAAACCGCCAGGGAGATTCCAGCAATTCGAGCGGCGGAAGCTACAAAAAATCTAACAAGGACATGTAAACAACAAAATGCCTTCCTGGGAAATCCGGAAGGCATTTTTCATTTTATCCGGTAACGTGTACCAGGTCTCCAGTTACTACAACTGTATACTGTTTTAGCGGTTTGTTAGTGGGACCCTCGATAAAGGCACCCGTATTTGTAAACAGCTGTCCGTGATTAGGACAATAGAAGCGATTGCGATCGCCCTGGTATTGAACACTCGTACCCTGATGCGGGCAAAACTGCGCTACGGCGATAATGTCCCCGGAAGTAGTTTTCGCAACTATCACGTTATTGGAATAAACGTAACCGCCCGGATTTTTAAGAGCGATATTTAAGCCCTGGTTTATATCAAGCGTGAAATCTACAGTCGATGCCGGGGTATCGTAGGTAACTGCCGACTTTTTGCATGCCCCTAGGCATCCCGCGATCATCATAACCCCGCTACTATATCCAAGTGCTGAAAAAAATTCTTTGCGATCCATTTCCAGTAATTAATTTTTTAAAAAAGGGGAAGTATGAGGCCTAATTTTCAAGGATGTTTACACTGCCCACTATCAAAGTTTACCTACGAAAATTTAACAAGGGCAGACTTACCTTAGCAATTGCAATTTACATCCTTTAAAATATTTACGGCATTTGGTTTGCTGCTATATTGTATCCCGCTTGGAATTCACATCCTACCACCCCAAAAAATACTGTTATGGCTTATTCACACACTCAGAAGCAATCCTTCAACAAAAAAGACCTTATAAACCAGGAAAAAACAAAAACAGGCTTTTCAGAAAAGAAACCTGTTGGTACCGAACCGAAGAAGAACGAATTCGGTATCGGGATGCAGAAGCAAAACCAGGTGAATTCTGCAAGGTAATGATTATAAATAATACTGATTACATGACAACTACCTGCTAAGGAATTTGGGGCTCAGTTGCTCTTTTTTTATACGTATAGGACATTATGCAGTTTCTTGTTCCTGATCAGTTTCATTATCTGTGAGTTTTTCAGAGTCAGTAGTATTGAAATTGTCATTCTCATTCGATTGAGAATCTCCATTTTCTGCGGAAGGTGCTGGGGGAGAAGTAACATCTTTTGAGCCCGTACGATCTACACTTTCCATAATTTTAATAGGCTCCTGTAGCGGTGATTCATGAGTTTCCATTCCCGGAATGTCCATTGAATTAAATTGTTTCACCTTAAGCATTTTCTTTTTCCTGGCAATTATTGGCTTTAGTTTCCGAATTTCCTCCTGCAGACCTTTTATTTTTATCAATTTTATTTCTGGCTTTTGATTCAGAACATAATCCAAGGCAGAGTTTGAAACGGCTAATTTATTTTTACGCTCTTCTACCTCACGTTCCATAAGGTCCTTGTCTTTTGACGCTCCGACGGCGTTTGTATATAGTCCCGCAACAAGTATGTCAATTTTCGCCGTTAGGCTTCTACTCTTATATTCGTTGAGTTGCTTTTCAAACCGGTGTAATTGCGATTCACAATCTTTGCGATATGATTCGAGGTAGAGGATTGAGTCCTTCAAGTGTTTTTCATTGGAGTCGGTTAAAATCTTTTTAGTTGGCGTATCGGGGATGAGGTTAGATTCCTTCGATTTCCCCGCGAGCGCATCATAGCGTTTGTTTAATTTGTGCGACGCTTCTCTACGGCCTGATTCCAGAAGAGCAAGATACGATTGGGAAATGCCTAACAGCTCCGCAAAAGTCTCCTGCGTCATTTCATGTCTAACCCTGAAAGCACGATAATTTCTCATGGCCGAAAGTTTTATCCCAATTCTACAACAAAAAAATTTGTTTAAAATGTTTTGTAATAACTGTTTTGTAATAATTTTTTGTAATATTTGGGATTATGACAAGTCTATTCCCGTTAAGCTCTAATGTTAATCAACCCATTAATTTTGTAATAATTGGCAATTTATGACGGCATTTTTCAGTAATAATTGAGGTTTGTAATAATTTGGATGATTAAGAATTTGTGGATTTATCACCCTCCTACCCTACTGATTTTGATTGCGGAGGGAAAGATTTAAATAGGGAAGATAATCTAACTCCGGTTTTCGTGCCGAATCTTCTGATCGGTGGACTATGTGAAGTATCATGATGTCCTGGTCACTTGGGTCATTACAAAGGCGGGGGACGTTTTTGAAATCCCAATAGCATACAAATCTTGTCTTTTCTGCCGGGTATACTAAAAATCAAGAATTTTGGTGGAATTGGAGAGATATTAAAGGGTGGGCGATGATTGACGTCTCGGTCCGTTGTTCGGATTTGGAGCCGGCGGATTTCAGTTCCGATCTGTCGGGACACAATCACGACATGGATAATTGTTCTATACGTAAAGGAAGCAGAAGCACACTTCTCTCCTGGCCCGCTTTAGTTTACTAAAGATACCGATTTGGATGGAAACTACAAAAAATGGAGGTGTTACTTGTGCTAAAAAGTTTTCAGAATTATGAAATCCCCTAATAGCTTTACAAAAGGATGGTCTTCCAGTTTATTAAGTTATTTACAGTAGTTTTTCGGTTGAGGGTATTTGTTATTTTATTCGCGTCGCCTTAATACTCCTGTCCGACCGCTTACTGTACGGCTTGATCGCAATAACTAAATATCGATTTATAATGATGACATGATTATATTTCCTCCCGACCAACCATCGGTGCACCAGCACTTGGTTTCATTCTGTTTATTATGTAGAAATGCTCTCGTCGTTATGATAAATAGTTGATCATGCCAGCTGGCAAATTGCATAGGAGCATTAAATGATGACTACGGAAATGATCGACCTGTGCCCCCCCTGATCTGCGATAATTAACTGATATATCCCTGCAACTATGCTGGCCGGAAGGTCGATGGATATCTGAGTAACTCCATTAGTTACCCGCGTGGAGTCGGCATATACTTTTTGTCCCGAAAGACTTGTTAGCGAGATATCAAATTTACCGGCAATCCCTTTCTCCGACAAAATATTCAGTTTTCGGGTCGATATCGGATTAGGATAAACACTAAATTCAGTGGAATTCTTCATCGCCCTTACTTTTTCTATTTCGCTATAACTAATGCTTCCATCAGCAGCTATAATCCGGATGCGATAATAATTTTCTTTATCGGCACAAGTTAAATCTCTGAAGTAATATGCGGACACACTGCTCGCCGTCGCTATCGCCGGACTTCTCCCAATCTCGAAAAAGTTCAACCCGTTCAAACTCCTTTCAATTACATACTCCTTAATGCCAGTTCCGCCAATGGTCTGCCAGCTTACGTCAATAGATCGATTTGAATCGCGTATTGCTTTTAAGATTGTCTGAGAAATCGCTAGAACAGCCTGCTCTTTAAACACTAACATCAGCCTATCGGTTTTTGACGACAACGGATCTGCTGTAACGTTAAAATTTATCAAGCTGCTATCGATAAGAGATACTGGTACCTGCGTGTGTAGAAAATTATCGATTAAAAAAGCTTGCTTTGAAGGGTCCATATTTTCTGGAACTAGTAACAATCGATATATATCCTGTCGCAGATTACTGGTAAAGAAGAATAGAGTGTCTGAAATAAAATTCGCGCGCCGGCCTTCAACTGAGATCACCTTGTTATCCCTGTAAAGCCCAAGATTTTCGCCGCTGTTAAGGATTTTCAAAGCGTCATCCCCGTCAATTGTACTACTAAGATCGTTATCAAAAGCTGCTGCAGCACCATCGGCTACAAGACCCATACTGGTAAGAAGGGTTGTTCGCAGGAATTGGCGGCTATTGAAATTGCCAGCAGTTGACATTTTATTTACCAGTTTGCTGCCACCGGTTTTTGCAGCTTCGGTGAATACCAGGGTTCCTGAGTTTGCGGTAGCATGAAGTATTACTGCCTGCCCCGACTCAATGGTTGTATGCATACCTGCATAGCTGCCCGTACCCGGTACCGGTACCCAACCGTTTGTTGCTGAAATGGTCTGATAGGCTCCAACTCCGTATGTACCCGCGATCGACGGATCCCACGCGTAGAATTTATTGTCGACTCCGCCTGTCCGGACAGCAGTTGTAAAATCAATCTGGGATGCATATGGATTTCCGACAGATTCATATTTTTCGGCATTCACAACTGTTACAGGCGGTGGTAAAGAAGGTGTGAACAAGGTCCCTTTGATCCTAAGCGTAGTAGGTGTTGTACCCGAGCCGGAAAGCACGGTTCTATCGCCGCGGACAAATAGCATATATCCTTTCTGATTGTTTATCAAATTGAAGGTTGATGATGGTCCGGCATCAAAATTATTAAGGGCAGACGAATATGTTTTCAACGAAGGCGATGGGCTGTACAAATCGTACCCCGCAGTTGTTCCAAGCGGGCTGCTAAGCCGGGTACCAAAACCTACGGTTGCAGCGCCGCTTTCCTGCCAGGCATCGCGAATAGTTTGGCCATTAACCGGAACGGATAATAACTGCCAGCTTTTATTATGTCCTCCGTTACCCAAAGGGATAAACCTTTCAACCACAAATCGGCCTAAGCCGTAACTGATTGTACCGGCAGCTCCTATTGCCGAAACTGAGGCTGTTTGTATGGCTGTCGACTGGATAGTAATGTCATTGTCGGCAAGAGCGAGATTGCCGGAAGTGATTTTTAATACCCCTGATATTTTTATCGAATGATTAAGATCGACCCCTGTACCAGTGTTTCTGATTTCGAGAACGTTTACCGGAGATATATTGTTTCCCGTCCCCGGAAAGAGCTGCCTATCGTTACTGTTAAGAATGATCGCGCCTTTAGTTACTAAGGAGCCCAGGTTGAAGATATCACTGTTGGTGGTCAATTGCGCGTTCTTGCCGATGGTCA
>JANXYS010000288.1 GCA_025355935.1 Chitinophagales bacterium
AGTTTCAAAATGATATTTTTATCGTTTCATTTAAATTTCAAAGTTGTTCAAGAAAAAAACTATAGTAAGAGATATTAGCTGGCTTTCTTTCAATCAGCGTGTTTTACAGGAGGCCGCGGATCCTACTGTTCCGTTGAAAGAGCGAATAAAATTCCTGGGAATATTTTCTAATAATCTTGATGAGTTTTTTCGTGTAAGAGTTGCAGCACTTCGTAAAATGATCGACTTAGGAAGTAAAGCTAAAATGCACCTCGAGGCAGACGCAGCAAGCATTCTGAAAGAGATTCAGGAGAAGGTTTTACAGCAGCAAAAAGAGTTTGAAGATACCTGGAAATCGATCCTGACTGATCTCAATCGTCAGCATATTTTTTTAGTGCATGAGCGCAAACTCACTACTGTGCAGCAGAAGTTTGTTCTCGACTATTTTAATGAGGAAGTTCGTAGTTATATTGTTCCCCTGATGATTGAAAGCTTACAGGCATTTCCTGTACTTAACGACAAATCAATTTATCTGGCATGCAAACTTTCTACAAAAGATGAATCCATTCCCGAACGATTTGCCCTTGTATCCGTTCCTGTACGGCATTTATCGCGCTTTATAATTCTTCCCTCAAAGTTAGATGAGACCTCGTTGATCCTTTTGGAAGACGTAATTCGTTTTTGCCTCCCAAACATTTTCTCTTTTTTCGGTTACGATACTTTTCTGTCTCATGTAATAAAAGTAACGCGGGATGCTGAAATTGATATTGATAATGATGTTTCTACTTCCCTGATACAAAAGATCGAAAAGGGTTTAAAAAATCGCAAAAAAGGAAAACCTGTAAGGTTTGTTTTTGACAAAAATATCGATCCTTCGTTACTCGCATACCTCATTAAGAGACTCGGATTAACCAACAACCAGAACATAGTACCGGGTGGGCGTATTCACAACTTTAAGGATTTCATGAATTTCCCGGATGTATTCACGGGGCAGAAAAATCAACGAAAAAAACCTTTTACCCATCCCTTGCTGCGAAATGCAAGCAGCGTAACCAATATTGTGCTACAGAAAGATATTTTATTAAATTTTCCTTACCATTCTTTCGACAGTATGATTGATCTTCTGCGAGAAGCGGCAATCGATCCCCATGTAATTAATATTAAAATCACGTGCTACAGGTTAGCCCCAAGATCAAAAATTATTAATGCCCTTACTAACGCAGTAAGAAATGGCAAACATGTCACCGTAATGCTCGAACTGCGAGCACGATTTGACGAAGAGGCAAATATTGAGTGGAAGGCCGATCTTGAGGACGCTGGAATCAAGGTATTGATAGGAGTACCGAACTTAAAAGTTCATGCTAAACTCTGCCTCATCAAAAGACGTGATAACAATATCACCACTCACTACGGCTTTGTTAGTACTGGTAATCTGAATGAAAAAACGGCGAAGGTGTATAGTGACCACTGTCTTCTTACCTCCGACAGGCGTATTATGGCTGACGTAAACCGAATCTTCAATTATCTCGAACATCCTAAAACGCGCGAAGAATTAATCAAATCCTGCAACACCTTGCTAGTATCGCCTACTAACATGCGAAGACATTTATCTACTATGATTGATAAGGAGATTAAGAATGCACACGCTAATAAAAATGCTGTAATTATTCTTAAACTAAACTCTCTTAGCGATAAATTATTAATTGAGAAACTAAGCGATGCAGCCCGTGCCGGCGTTAAAGTAAAACTTATCATCAGGGGGATTTGTTGCATGTTTACTGAAAATAAAAAATTCAAAAAACCGGTACAGGCAATCAGCATTGTTGATGAATACCTTGAACATGCCCGGGTCATGATTTTTCAAAATGGTGGCAATCAAAGAGTTTTTATATGCTCTGCAGATTGGATGGTGCGAAATATAGATCACCGCATAGAAGCGGCCTGCCCTATAATGGAAAAGGAAATGAAACAGGAGATCATTGATATTATAAACATCCAGCTTGGAGATAATGTTAAAGCCAGAATACTAGATAACAGTCTTTCGAATCATAGCGTGAATCCCAGAAATAAAGAAAAGATAAGATCGCAGGTAGAAACTTATAATTACCTCTTTCGTAAATTATCCACATAAACTATGTTGGCATCTTTTTGAGCGTACTTACTTTGAATCCCCGAATTTTGAAAGGCATAAAAAAACTTATTTGATACTAGCAGCAATTGATATTGGAAGTAACGCAGCACGGCTCCTGATAACAGATGTTGTGCAGGATAGTGTGGGTAAGACAAGCTTTAATAAACTTAACCTCTTTCGCATTCCACTGAGGCTTGGTTTTGACGTTTTCGAAAAACAAACGATCTCACGGGAAAAAACAGAAATGTTCTTACAAACAATGCAAGGTTTCAAGCACCTTATGAATGCTTATAAGGTGTCGGCGGTACGTGCCTGCGCCACGAGTGCGATGCGTGATGCTTCAAATGCGCAGGAGATAATCGACCTTATATTTGGA
>JANXYS010000312.1 GCA_025355935.1 Chitinophagales bacterium
ATGTAAACGAGATAATTAAACACCGGGAGGCAGAACTTGATTTACTGCGTCAAACTGCGTTAAAAGCTACACAGATGCAAAGCCGGCTTGATATGAACCTGTTTGAATTTGAGCAAATGCAAAATAATCTTGGAGATAAGCAACAGGAAGCTGTGGGAACAAATGAACGGCTTGAATCTTTAGAAAAAGAGCTTTATAATTCAATTAAAATGGAACGTAATTATCTTAATATGCTGGACGAAAAAACGAGTCTGCAGGCTAATCTGCTTGATACAACAAATGAACTGGAGGAAGCTGCCGCATTATACAAAAAAGTTCTGGAGTTGCGGCGCGAGCTAACTAAAACTAAAAGCGAACTCGAAATCGCCAAACTTGAAGTTTTGAATTTAACAGCTTCCTATGATGAAGCCGTTGCACTTAATACGCTTCTTCTAAGTAAGCGTTCTTTATAATGGTTTTAAACCTCAACAGCCTACCATTTTCAATATCACTGTAAAAAGGATTCTCCTTAAGAAATTATACATCCAGATAACTCCATTACCAAAAGCTGTTTCCATCGGTATGCTTTTTAATGGCCAAATATGCGAAATTTGTATAAAATATAAAGTATGAGCGACATTGCGGACATCAGGCAGGATTATAAATTAAAGACTTTGGAAGAGAGCGACGTGGACCCGGATCCTATAGTACAATTTTCAAAATGGTGGGATGAAGCCGTTGCAAGCGACATTCCCGAGGTTAATGCCATGGCATTATCTACAGTTGACGGCGATGGACAGCCAGCATCCCGGATAGTTCTGCTTAAAGGGTTTGATGAAAATGGATTTGTATTTTTTACAAATTATCTTAGCAGCAAGGCTTCGCAGATGGAACATAACGACAGGGTTTCCCTGATTTTTTTCTGGAAAGAGCTGGAGCGTCAGGTTCGGATCCAGGGTACCGTATCGAAAACGAGTGCAGAGCAAAGCGATAAATATTTCCAATCACGACCCCTGGGGAGCCAGGTTGGAGCCTGGGCTTCGCCTCAAAGCCAGCGGGTTATGTCTCGAGAAATCATTGAGGAAAACGTGAGGGAAATTGAAAAGAAATTTAACGGAAAAACTGTTACCCGGCCACTACATTGGGGTGGCTATGTGGTAAAGCCAAATTCAATGGAATTTTGGCAGGGAAGGTCAAACAGGCTTCATGACAGGATTCAATTCCACCAGGTGCACGGACGCCTTTGGGAAATAAATCGCCTCGCACCGTAATTATATAAGTTCGCTGATAATTGGTTAATGGGCGATTGAAATAATAAATTCAATTGTCCATTAACCAATTAAATTACGAGCAGCTTATGCTTTTTTCTTGTCAGCAACAACCTTGTTAGTTGCAACTTTTTTAGCGGTTTTTGCAGGCCTTGTCTTTCCAAAAGAACCAGCTGTTATTTTACCTTTTTTTGTTTTGATGTCTCCGCGTCCCATTGTATGTAATTTTAATTTTGACGATTATAAAAAAAGCAAGACACCTCTGCATCTTGCTTTCTTAATTTTTTGGCAATGCTTAGATTTTAGCTGATAATTCTTTACCTGCTTTAAATTTCGCAACTTTTTTAGCTTTGATTTTTATAACAGCGCCAGTTTGTGGATTACGACCGTTACGTGCTGCTCTTTTTGATACTGAGAAAGTACCAAAACCAACTAAAGTAACTTTGTTTCCACTTTTTAAAGTTTTAGTAACTGCTTCTACAAAAGAATCTACAGTTGCATTTGCTTGTGTTTTTGTGATGCCAGCGTCATCAGCAATCTTTGCAATTAATTCAGCTTTGTTCATAATATTTTTTTTGAGAATTTATAGTGGGACAAATATAGACGGTTTTTATTTGGAACAAAACTTTTTTTGATTCTATGAGGTTAACATAAATACGCTGAAATGCCTAGTGAGTAAGGTTTTTATTGAAAATGTCTTCGCATTGTTCATACATCGAATTTATGACAAACATCATAAAATCGTTTACTGGCGCGGGTTCTGGAGATTTACTTCATAAAATCCTTTACAGATGCGGCTTGCAGAGTAATATAAACACAAAATATTGGAAATAAAAAGCAATATTTTTTATTTTGCACAATTAGTTAACAACACTCATAACTGACCGGAAAGAGATAAAGCCATCACCCCATTTTTGAAAAGCTTTTTGCCTCATTGCCTCTGCAAATTGGTCGATATACTGATTATAGAGCGCGTGGCTTTCTGCAAAATATTGTATGGCATATGTTGGCCCGTCGGTATCGTCAGTTTCCAATAATCGTAATATCGTTGCGTGGGTAAAACAGGCCGTTTCTATGATATCAGGAATGTGCTCGGCTTTGATCCATTCGAGCCACATGGTAGCTATGTTTGCCTGAACCTTCGTGGTGACATTATAAATTATCATTCTAAATTATTTTTTTTCATTTTTAATATCCTGTAAAAGTTTCGAACTCACAGTTCCTAGCGTCAGAAGCGCCAAACCAATTAAAGGCCAGATTAACGATTTCACGCGAACATTATCACCACTGCAAAAATATCTACGTCCAAAATTAATCGGCTATCTCAACATACACTGGGCAGTGATCGCTGTGCTTTATGTCCGGGTAAATAGCTGCAGCCGTAAGCCTCGATCTGAGCGGCTCAGTAACTGTAATATAATCTATGCGCCACCCTTTGTTATTCAACCGTACACTCGGAAACCGCTGGCTCCACCAACTGTAGTGATGAGGATCTTTATTAAATTCCCTGAATGTGTCTACCCAGCCTGAATTGATAAAGCCTGTCATCCATGCCCTCTCTTCCGGCAAAAACCCGCTGGATTTTTTATTTCCTTTTGGATCATGAATATCAAATTCTTCGTGCGCAATATTATAATCGCCGCACAAGACAATCTTTGGGTTTTTCTTTCGAAGAGCATTGAGGTAACCCTCGAATTCAATTAACCAGCTGTATTTGTATTCCTGCCTTGCATCGCCGGTTGTACCAGAAGGGAAATAGGCATTGATAACTTTAATATCTCCAAATTGCAACTCAATAACCCGGCCTTCAAAATCACTCATCTCAAACCCACATCCCGCTTTAACTGCATCGGGTTTTACTTTCGTGAAAACCGCAACCCCACTATAACCTTTTTTCTGTGCGCAAAACCAATGATGATGAAAACCCAGGTCTTCAAGTTCTTTTACATTGATGTCTGCCTCGGTGGCTTTTACTTCCTGCAAACAAATAATATCTGCCGGATCAGATTTTAGCCAGTCAGTAAAGCCCTTTTTTATAGCAGCCCTGATACCATTTACGTTGTAAGAAATGATGCGCATTAGTATTTTTTTAAGTGTAAAAGTAATTTGTCTTTCTCAATAAGGTCAACAAATTATTTCTCTTTAGTACACAAATTAACACCGCAATTTGCAACCAAATATGGTGTAGTTGTTGTTATAAGTTAGTGTAACTAACAATCTCATTTCTTGCAATTAATTACGTTTACAAAGGAGGGCATCTATTGTCCGCAGGGTAAATTTTATATTGATCCCTGGTTGCCAGTGGATCATGCCGTAATCACTCACGGACATGCGGATCATGCGCGCTGGGGTAATAAGCATTATTTATGTCATCGGTTTACCGAGCCAATTCTGCGGTTACGTATCGATGCAAATCTTAGCATCACCACACTTGATTATTACGAATCTCTTTTCATTAATGGAGTTAGATTGAGCCTGCATCCCGCTGGTCACATCATTGGATCAGCACAGGTTCGGTTGGAATATGAAGGTTATGTTGCCGTCATCTCCGGCGATTATAAAACGGAGTATGATGGAATCAGTACAGCTTTTGAACCGGTTAAATGTAATGCCTTTGTTACCGAAAGTACGTTTGGTTTGCCAATTTATAATTGGCTACCGCAGGTTGAACTTTTTGAAGATATTAAAACCTGGATTGCGGGTAACCAGTCACAGGACAAAACCAGTGTATTTATGGCATATAGCCTTGGTAAAGCCCAACGCCTGATGAAGGGTCTCGAGGGTACGTCAAAGATATTTGTTCATAGTTCGATAAACAACTTAAATAAAGCAATCGAAGGATGCGGCATACCGTTACCCCTAACAGAATTGGTAACTATGGAAACGCCGAAAAGCGAAACACAGAACAGCATCGTTATCCTTCCGCCGGCATTGCTGGGTACAAATCTCATAAAAAAATTGCCTAACGCCGCTGTGGCCATATGTAGTGGCTGGATGCAGGTGAGGGGCAGCCGGCGATGGCAGGCCGCCGACGCAGGGTTTGCATTGAGTGACCACGCCGACTGGGGAGGATTATTATCTGCTATCAAGGCCACCGAAGCCGAAAAAGTAT
>JANXYS010000314.1 GCA_025355935.1 Chitinophagales bacterium
ATACACCAAGGTTGATGGCTGCGGCCAAAGAATTTAACATCGGGACGAATACCCTGATAGACTTTCTTGTGTCCAAAAGTTTTAGCAGCGATGATCTTAAACCATCCACGAAGCTCACGGAAGATATGTACCGTGTGCTGCAGTCGGAATTTCAACAGGATAAAGTAGCCAAACAAAAAGCAGAGGCGGTAGACCTGCCAAAAGGCGCAAATAATGGCGAACCAAAAAGAAAGAGAGACGAAGAAGATCTTTCGTTCAGAAAAAAAGAAGAGAAGCCAAAAGACAAGCCTAAAGAGGAACCAGTAGTTGAAATTAAAGTCCCGGAACCCGAACCGGCTCCGGAGGTTGTGGTACCAATACCTGTTCAAACAGAGGAACCTAAAGCGCAGGCCCCGGCTCCTGAACCGACAAATGAAGTAGCAGCTCCGGCAGTAAGCCAGGAAGCAACTTCACCCGTAGTAACGAACATTGAAGCCCCTGAATTAGGAGCACCGCGGGTTATTAAGACGATCGACCTCGATGCAATCGACTCTTCTACCCGCCCGAAAAAATCGGCAGTGAAAAAAGAAGATACCCCGAATCAACCCGTAGTTCCTGCCCAGGCGCCAGCAGCACCCGTAGCGGAGAAGACTATGACGTTAAAGCCAGCCGAACCTATCGCAACTCCTACACCACTACTTCCTAAACTTGATACTGCACCGATTATAGAAAACATCCAGGCTACCAGACTTACAGGTCCAAAGATTATGGGTAAGATCGACCTGCCAGTAGAAAATGATACACGTCCTAAAAAAGATGACGAAAAGCATAAACGCAAACGTATTCCGATAGTGAAGAAGCCTGGCGCTCCGGGATCGCCCGGCACCGCTATGCCTCAACAAGGCAGTGCATATGGTAACAGGCCGCCTATGCAGGGTAACCGCCCGGGTATGGCAAATACAGGCGGACAACGACCGCCGGCTGGAAGCAATCGTTTCCAACGCCCTGGTACAGGCACCCCCGTGAAGAGGGAAGACAAGATTATCGATGCGAAAGAGATCCAGGAAAAATTAAAGCAAACACAGGCAAAGCTCGCCGGATCCGGCGGACGTGGAAAAAGCCTTAAAGCTAAATACCGCAAAGCTAAGCGGGAGGAAATGGCCGACCAAATGGGTGCCGATGGTTTAGAAGGAAACAAGCTGCAGGTAACGGAGTTTATTTCTGTTAGTGAGCTTGCTGGTTTGATGGAGGTGAACTTCGCGGACATCATCAGCAAGTGTATGAACCTCGGTATCATGGTTTCTATCAACCAGCGTCTTGAAGCGGATGTAATTGAACTTGTGGCAAGTGAATTTAATTTTGAAGTAGAATTTATAGGTGTTGATGATGCAGCTGAACTTGGTGAAGAAGAAGTAGACGATCAACCTGAAGATATGAAACCAAGGGCGCCGATCGTAACAATCATGGGTCACGTGGATCATGGTAAAACATCGCTGCTCGATTATATCCGCCATACCAACGTAATTAGTGGCGAGGCAGGGGGAATTACTCAGCATATCGGTGCTTACGAGGTGAAAACAAAAGATGGCCGGGAGATCACTTTCCTCGATACCCCGGGTCACGAAGCATTTACGGCCATGCGTGCCCGTGGTGCTAAAGTAACTGATATAGCAGTAATTGTTATCGCGGCCGATGATGCCGTAATGCCGCAAACCAAGGAAGCAATTTCGCATGCCCAAGCAGCGAACGTACCGATGATTTTCGCTTTAAACAAAGTGGATCGGGAAGGTGCCAATCCTGAAAAAATTAAAGAACAATTGGCAGGTATGAACATCCTTGTTGAAAGCTGGGGTGGTAAATTCCAAAGCCAGGAAATAAGTGCTAAGCAGGGGTTGAATATCGACCTCCTTCTTGAAAAAATATTACTTGAAACAGATATTCTCGAGCTCAAGTCGAATCCCAACAAGCAGGCATCGGGAACTATTATTGAAGCCTCCCTCGATAAGGGTCGTGGTTATGTAGCAACAATCCTTGTGCAAAACGGAACTTTGAAGCAGGGAGATATGATAGTGTCGGGTCAGCATTTCGGGAAGGTTAAAGCCATGTACAACGAGCGCAACCAGCGCATGGAAATTGCACCACCATCCACGCCCGTTTTGATACTGGGATTGAATGGTGCTCCGCAGGCAGGCGAAACTTTTAAAGTATTCGAAAATGAAGCGGACGCAAGGGAAATGGCCTATCGCCGTGGACAGATTCTGCGCGAGCAGGGTATGCGTGCCAAGAAACATATTACACTTGATGAAATTGGCCGTCGTTTGGCACTTGGTAACTTTAAAGAACTTAACGTCATTATCAAAGGTGACGTGGATGGTTCAGTAGAGGCATTAAGTGATTCATTGCAGAAACTAAGCACCGAGGAAATCGTTATTAAAGTAATTCACAAAGCGGTAGGTGCTATTACCGAGAGTGATGTTACGTTGGCAAATGCGTCGGATGCGATTATCATCGGCTTTAACGTTCGTCCTTCCATGCAGGCGAACAAACTTGCAGAAAGTGAATCAATTGAAATCAAATTATACTCGATTATCTATAACGCGATTGAAGAAATCAAAAGTGCCATGGAAGGTATGCTTGAACCGGGCGTAGAAGAGAAGATTCTGGGTAACGTAGAGATCAAGGAAACTTACAAATTTGATAAAGCTACCGTAGCGGGTTGTTTTGTACTTGATGGTAAACTTGCCCGTAATAATCGCATTAGGCTGGTAAGAGATGGTATCGTAATCTTTACAGGTGAACTTTCCAGCTTAAAGAGATTCAGGGACGATGCTAAGGAAGTTACATCCAGTATGGAGTGTGGTTTGGTAATTAAAAACTACAACGACATTAAAGTAGGCGACATCGTGGAAGCCTTTGAAGAAGTGGAAGTAAAACGTTCTTTGTAACTTATACGTAAAATTGACGCAAATTGTAGTGCCTGACCGCACTACAATTTTTTGTTAAACCCTTGCCGGTAAAGCATTAAGCCGGTATACAGACTTACATTTGATCCGGTTTACCGGGCTGGCTAATTCAAATTATATGCTTCAGCGCCTCTTTAAATTCAACAACTAATAATGACTAACAAATTTTTACTAACTGTAACGTCCCTTACCCTTTTTACTGCAACCGCCATTGCCCAACCACAAAGAATTGTGGCCGACAAGATTATTGCTGTGGTAGGCAGTAAGATCATTTTAAAAAGCGACGTAGACAACAGCATACTTGATATGCAGCGCCAGGGAGTGGAAGTTCCTGCCAATGCACGCTGCCTCACGCTCGACCAGTCAATGGGTATTAAAGCTCTTGTGCTTCAGGCCGAAAAAGATTCTTTACCAGTAACCGAGGAAGAAATTGAATCAGATATCGAAAACCAAATCCGCCAGTTCGTGGGTGCCTATGGTTCGAAAGAAGAACTTGAAAAAGTAG
>JANXYS010000341.1 GCA_025355935.1 Chitinophagales bacterium
CATGTGAGCCATCAACAATTGACAATACATTATCATTATTGATTTTGCCTTTTGTCTTGAGGTATTGATAACCTTTTACTGCGTTTTCAAAAGCTGATGACGAAAGACCTTTTAAATTGAGTTTGAGGCTATCATATATAAAATTCATAGACGCAGCGGCAGCTGATAAAGCAGCATTTTCCACTCCAGTCTCTATCTTTGAAACGGGCATTCTAATTAACCCATTAGATTTCGAAAATGCAAATGGGAGGTGAAGCATAAAAATTACAACAGTAGCGAAGAAAACGTATACTTTCCTGATCTTTAAAAATCTCATTCAATACTTAATTTGATGAAGTAAAATAATTAGAAAGTAAGGCTGGAATCTATATGAGGCGATTAGGTTCTTTAATGGTGTTCGTGGCTGCAAATTTAACCTCTAACGAAGTTTTTACCCAGCTTATTTTGTTAAAGTACTTTTTAATTTTTCAACAGTATGGTAAAATTACGGCATGTATGCCTTTGCGTTAAGAAGGATAATAATATCACAGTTCTTACTTATACGAGTATGCGAAGCTATTTTTTAAAAAATTTGTAATTCCGGTATCCTATCTTCACAAAAAACACACTAAATGGAGCTTCTCGATCATATATTGACAGTTAAAACCTCAACTATTCCGAATAGCGGTCGTGGTCTGTTTACCACAGCTTTCATACCGAAGGGCGCACGTATTACTGAATATGTAGGGAAAATCTCCAGTTGGAAGGACGCAGATCACGATGATGGTAACAACTTATACATCTATTATGTTAACAGAAATCATGTAATTGATGGTAAAGGGAGTGCAGCCCTTGCCCAATTTGCAAATGATGGAAGCGGTTTCAAAAAGATCAAGGGTATTAAAAATAATACAGAATACAAGGTTGAGAAAAAACGGGTTTTTATTATAGCCAAAAGAGATATTGTACCTGGAGAGGAATTATTAGTACCATACGGCAAAGAGTATTGGGATGTAATCAAGAAGAACGGTATTATGTAGAAATTGTATAGCCCTTCCTCCTGTGGCTGCGCGCTTTAGATTTGTAAACAGGGCAATTTTATGTAGTATTACGCCGTTGAAAATCAATCGTGATCGCATGGATAATCTTCTGGTATTGTTAATGACCGGTTTTTTTATAGGGACGTTCGGAACTTTGATCGGCGCGGGAGGCGGATTTTTGCTGGTTCCACTATTGATTCTCACCCACCCTACTCTCTCGGCGGAAACCATTACCGCAATCTCTATCTTCATCGTTGCTGTTAACGCTATTTCGGGCTCGGTGGCTTATGCACGTTCTGGTCGCATAGATTACAAGGCCGGTGTCCTGTTTGCTATTTGCACCATTCCCGGATCGATATTAGGCGTACTGACCACTCAGTATATCCCCCGCGAAATGTTTAATGTTACTTTTGGCATTCTGTTGATTTTACTGGGAACTTTTTTGCTCTATAAAACCTTTCACGAAACAGTGGTGAGCGTTGCAACAACCACAGGTGGTCCTGCTTTAACGCAGCAGCATCTAACCGATAGTGAGGGTACGCAATACAACTATTCCTACAATCTAACTTATGGCATCATCGTTAGTATCCTCGTAGGGTATCTTTCTCCTTTACTGGGCATCGGTGGCGGAATAATTCATGTGCCGGCAATGATACACTGGTTACAATTTCCAATTTACATCGCAACTGCAACCTCCCATTTTATCCTGGCCATTATGTCTACTGTAAGCGTAATCGTTCATGCAATAAGAGGCAGTTACCATGACGCAGGCGTTTTAAAGATGATCTTATGGCTTTCCCTTGGTGTTATTCCTGGAGCACAACTGGGTGCTTACCTTTCGCATAAAATTAAAAGCCGGACTATTATCCGTGCGCTGGCTGTATGCCTGGCGGTGGTGGGATTGAGAATTCTATTGATTCATGCTTAGATTTATTTGAATCTTTTAATACTTGTAGTTTGCGGAACCGTGCAGGTGTTGCTAAGATGTAGTAAGCCGAATACTTCGCAACGCCATTGCCGACCGAAAAAGGTTTAACACGAATTGCACGAATTCTACGAATTAGATTAAGCGCGATATAATGGTCAAACGCGTTTAATAGATAATTAAATTGAAATAGACGAAAAGATCCGCTTTCGCGGATGGGCATCTTACAAGGCTCAATAAAATGAATAAAAATCAGTGTAAACTTAAATTGCGCAAGAATCGGGTTGAAAAGGACCTTTTAAGCAGGTAATTTTGAGATTCAAATGAGCAAGATGCAACTTTCAGAACCAACCAATTTTTCCCGCATAAGCGAAGCGATCTTGTACCTGCAGGAAAATTTTAAGAGCCAGCCTTCACTTGAAGAGGTTGCCGAAAAAATAAATGTCAGTCCATTTCACTTCCAACGCTTATTCACGGAATGGGCTGGTGTAAGCCCGAAGAAATTCCTGCAATACTTAAGCATTTCGTACGCAAAACAAATGATTACTGATAAACAGGTCAGTTTGTTTAACGTGGCCGAGGAAACGGGACTATCTGGAACAGGAAGGCTGCACGATCTTTTTGTTAGTATCGAAGGTATGACGCCGGGCGAGTTCAAGACAGGCGGCGCAGCACTTAGCATCAATTATTATTATTCAAACAGCATGTTCGGCCGAATTCTCCTGGCCTCCACCTCCAAAGGCATCTGCTATATTGCCTTTGCAGATGACCAGGCTGAAGCGCTTGTTAGTTTGAAGAAAATATTTCCAGCAGCAGGATTTATCGAGCAAACAGATGTGTTTCAAAAAATAGCGCTCGACTTTTTTAGTTCTCCAAATGAGCCTGCAACTTTGAAGCTTCACCTAAAGGGAACAGCCTTCCAGTTAAAAGTTTGGGAGGCGCTGCTCAAAATCCCTGCTGGTAAATTAACCAGCTATGGAAAACTTGCATCCGGCCTTTCAAATGCAAACGCAAGTCGCGCAGTTGGCAAGGCTATCGGGGATAACCCTGTTGCCTACATCATACCCTGCCACCGCGTTATTCAAACTTCGGGTATGCTTGGGGGATACCATTGGGGGCTTCCACGCAAGGCTGCGATGATTGGGTGGGAAGCAGCAAATAATAATGTGTATGTTTAACCACGAAGCATTTTATAATTCCGGTTCAGACAATAAGCTCTCACTTTGGTTAATGATCAGGAAGGGCAATATTAAATACGCAGGCAACAAAAAATTAAAGATCTACGGCACCCTGGCCTGCAAATCGGGTAAGCGAATGAAGCTGGTGAACAGGATGTTTTTTACAGGTGAAGCGGAAGCAATCATCGCCGGTTACAGGCCCTGTAGCCGTTGCATGAAGATGGCACTTCAGAAATGGAAAGCAAAAATAAAATGATGCAATCATGAAACTATTTGAACAGGAAAACATCGAGGTACTCCCGCATGATGGCAGCACCGTCTACTATGGTAAGATCTTAAACGATGTAGAATCAAAGAAATATTTTGATCTGTTAATAAAAAATGGCGACTGGAAAAATGATGAGGCCGTCATCTTCGGAAAGCACTTCATCACCAAACGAAAAGTTGCCTGGTATGGCAACGAAGAGTATTCCTACACCTATTCAAATACCCAGCATGATGCTCTCTTATGGACGCCTGAATTACTGGAATTAAAAATGATAACGGAAGCGCATACTGGCTATGTTTTTAATTCCTGCCTCTTAAACTTATACCACGACGGTGATGAAGGTATGGGTTGGCACAGCGACGATGAAAAATCACTTGCAAAGGATAGTGCGATTGCCT